>WTHE01000478.1 GCA_011523315.1 Candidatus Binatota bacterium | reverse complement strand
GCTTACTCCGCTCAAACCGCTCCTTCGCCATGTCTCTCGCTCCTTCGCTGCTGAAAGTTCGTCGTAATCTGGGAGGGATCTGTGTGACAGAGGGAGGTGGGATGGTCTTCGCTCAGCGATCGTTTCGTATCCCCTGCTCTCTTCCCAGCGCTCCACTCAAGAGGTGGCAATTGTACGGACTATTTCACAAGAGTCAACTGGCCTGTGGACCAAGCCGGTATGAAAGAGCCCGCGTTCTCCCGCTTCTACCACCGATAGTGGACAAATGCTCTGTTGGCCTCTGCCATCCGATGCGTATCTTCCCGTTTTTTTACCGCCCCACCTCTGTTCTGTGAGGCTTCATACAGCTCTGCGGCGAGCTTTTCCTTCATCCCTTTCTCCGGTCTGCCACGCGCCGACTGGACCAGCCAGCGCATGGCCAGAGAGTTGCGTCGGACCTGGCGGACCTCGACGGGCACCTGGTAGGTCGCTCCACCGACCCGGCGCGAGCGCACCTCAACAACGGGCTTCACATTTTCCAAAGCCTTCTTGAAGATCTCCAGAGCCTCTTCGCCGCTCCGTGTTGCGCTCAGCTCCATCGCGTCGTACAGGATTTTTTCGGCCACCCCTTTTGCGCCGTTCTGCATCATCATATTCACGAACTTCGACACCGTCGTATCGTGATATTTAGGGTCGGGCAGCACTTCTCGCCTTGGGGCCGGTCCTTTGCGTGGCATTTTTCCCTCTTCTTCGGCGTTTTTATTTCGGCCGCTTGGCTCCGTATTTGGAGCGGCTCTGCTTGCGTTCCTGGACCCCGATCGAATCGAGGGTTCCACGCACGATATGGTACCGCACGCCGGGCAAGTCCTTCACCCGCCCGCCACGAATGAGGACAACCGAGTGTTCCTGGAGGTTGTGCCCGATACCTGGGATATAGGCCGTGACTTCAATCCCATTCGTCAGCCGCACGCGGGCAACTTTTCTGAGGGCCGAGTTGGGCTTTTTAGGCGTCGTGGTGTACACCCGAGTGCACACCCCACGACGTTGCGGACAGGCTTGCAGGGCCGGCGCGGTCAGCTTTTTCCGCTGCTGCTCACGGCCTTTTCGGACGAGTTGCTGAATTGTCGGCATTCCTTCTCCATGTCTTGGGCGAGGTCCGCTTACGATGCCTCGACCAGCGGCGGCAGTTCGGCCTGTTCTTCAATCGCGGCTTCGACACTCTCGGCCTCAATCTGGGTATAGCTGGGGTTGCCGGTCCCGGCCGGAATCAGCCGTCCCATAATGACGTTTTCCTTGAGTCCCAGCAGCATATCGACCTTCCCGTTGATGGCGGCTTCGGTCAGCACCTTGGTCGTCTCCTGGAAGGAGGCTGCGGAAATAAAGCTGTCGGTCGACAGGCTGGCCTTGGTGATCCCCATCAGGAGCGATTTCGCCTCGGGCGGCTGCCCCTGCTCGGCCACGACTTTTTCGGTCTCCTCCTGGAATCGCCATTTTTCGACCTGCTCGCCCACCAGAAAATCGGAATCGCCGACCTGGGTAACGGTGACCCGGCGCATCATCTGGCGGACAATGACCTCGATGTGCTTGTCGTGGATCCGCACGCCCTGCAGGCGATAGATCTCCTGAACGGCATCGACCAGCGACTTGGCGAGTTCTTTTTCTCCGAGCACGCCAAGGATATCGTGCGGGTTGGAGGAGCCGTCCATCAAGGGTTCACCGGCTCGGACATAGTCGCCCTCGCGGACACTGATGTGTTTGCCGCGCGGGATGAGATACTCGCGCGGCTCTCCCACGTCCGGCGTGATGACCACTTTCCGCTTGCCCTTGGTATCTTTGCCAAAAGCCACCATACCCTCGATCTCACTGATGACGGCAAACTCCTTGGGTTTGCGGGCTTCAAACAGCTCGGCCACCCGAGGCAGGCCGCCCGTGATATCTTTCGTCTTTGTTGTTTCGCGCGGAATTTTGGCCAAGACATCGCCGGCTTCGACCTGCAGCCCCTCGGCGACATTGATATGGGCGCCAACCGGCAGCGTATAGCGTGCGTCGAGCCCGCTGGGCAGCTTGGCCGTTCTGCCATTATCGTCCTTGATGGAGACGCGAGGCCGGACGTTGGGGTCGCGGAAGTCGATGATGACCCGGGTCGAGAGACCGGTCCGCTCATCGACCTTTTCCTGCATGGTCTTGTCGTTGATGTCGCCGAATTTGATCGTACCGCTGACCTCGGTCAAAATCGGCACGGTGTAGGGATCCCACTCGGCAATCAGTTCGTTCGGTTTGACCGCAGACCCATCCGTCTTCTTGAGCTTGGCCCCGTACACGACCGGATAGCGCTCACGCTCACGCTCACGCCCCGGTTCGGGGCTATCCACAATCGCCACCTCACCGTTCCGATTCATGACGACCAGATCGCCCTCACGGTCGACGACCGTCTTGAGGTTGAGGTAACGCAGGGTGCCCGCATTGCGCGGGGCGAGGGTCGTTTGCTCGGCTCGGCGACTGGCTGTCCCGCCGATGTGGAAGGTCCGCATCGTGAGCTGGGTGCCGGGCTCACCGATCGACTGGGCGGCGATGATGCCGACCGCCTCACCGATGTTGACCATACGCCCGCGGGCCAGATCTCGCCCGTAGCAGCTGATGCACACCCCACGGCGGCTCTGGCAGGTCAGGGCCGACCGAATCCACAGCTTTTCAATGCCCGCCTCTTCGATCAGCTTCACCCGCTCCTCGTCAATCTCCTCATTGGCCGGGACGAGAATCTCGCTGGAGAACGGGTCACGGATATCGTCAAGGGCCACTCGACCCAGGACGCGCTCGCCCAGGCCCTCAATGATTTCTCCGCCTTCGACCAGCGGTCCCATCTCGATGCCGTCAATCGTGCCACAGTCGTGTTCGCTGATGATACAGTCCTGGGCCACATCGACCAGACGGCGTGTCAGATAGCCGGAGTTGGCGGTCTTGAGCGCGGTATCGGCCAGGCCCTTGCGGGCGCCGTGGGTCGAGATGAAGTACTGCAAGACCGACAGCCCTTCGCGGAAGTTGGCGCGAATCGGGGTTTCAATGATCTCGCCGGACGGCTTGGCCATCAGCCCCCGCATTCCGGCCAGCTGGCGGATCTGCTGGGCGCTGCCGCGCGCCCCGGAATCGGCCATCATGAAGATCGGGCTGAAGCCCTGGCGGCTCTCCTGAAAACTGCTGAACATTTCATGGGCCACCTTGTCGGTGACCGCCGCCCAGGTATCAACGACCTTGTTGTGCCGCTCGCCATCCGTGATCAGCCCCTTGGTGTACTGGTCCTGAATCTCCTGGATGTCTGCCTGGGCGGCATCCAGGAGGGCCTCTTTTTCCTCGGGGATGATCATGTCCTGAATGCCGATTGAGATCCCGGCTCGTGTGGCATGCTCAAAACCCAGGTCTTTCAGGCGGTCGGCAAAAATGACGGTGGCTTTGTTGCCGGCTTTGAGAAAGGCGCTGTCCAGCAGGCTGCCCAGCTCCTTTTTCTTCATCGTCCGGTTGACCTCGGCAAACGGAATCTCGGGCGGTATGATTTCATACAGCACGACCCGCCCGACCGTTGTATCGACCAGTTGCCCATCCATACGGACCTTGATCTGGGCCTGGAGTTCGACCTGCCCCTGATCGTAGGCAATACGGACTTCATCCGGACTGCTGAAAATCTTGCCCTCGCCCGTGGCCCCGGGCCGCTCGCGGGTGATGGTGTACAGGCCCAAGACGATATCCTGGGTCGGGGCGATAACGGCCTTGCCGTGGGCGGGCGAGAGGATGTTATTGGTTGACATCATCAAGGCCCGCGCCTCGACCTGGGCTTCAACCGACAGAGGGATATGGACCGCCATCTGGTCGCCGTCAAAATCGGCGTTATAGGCCATGCAGACTAGGGGATGGAGCTGGATCGCCTTGCCCTCAATCAGGATCGGCTCAAAGGCCTGGATGCCCAGCCGGTGCAGGGTTGGGGCGCGGTTCAGCAGGACCGGGTGCTCTTTGATCACCTCGTCCAGGATATCCCAGACTTCCGGCCGCTCTTTTTCCACCATCTTTTTGGCGCTTTTGATGGTCGTGGTATAGCCGCGTTCTTCGAGCTTGTTGTAGATAAAGGGCTTGAACAGCTCCAGAGCCATGTACTTGGGCAGCCCGCACTGGTGCAGGCGGAGTTCGGGGCCGATGACGATGACGGACCGGCCCGAATAGTCGACGCGTTTGCCGAGCAGGTTCTGCCGGAACCGCCCGCCCTTGCCCTTCAGCATATCGGACAACGATTTGAGCGGCCGCTTGTTGGGACCGGTCAACGGCCGACCGCGCCGCCCGTTGTCGAATAAGGCATCAACCGCCTCCTGGAGCATGCGCTTCTCGTTGCGCACGATGATGTCGGGCGCGCTCAGTTCGATCAGGCGCTTCAGACGGTTGTTGCGGTTGATCACCCGCCGGTACAAATCGTTCAGGTCGGACGTGGCAAAGCGGCCGCCGTCCAGGGGGACCAGAGGACGCAGGTCGGGAGGAATGACCGGAATGACTTCCAGAATCATCCATTCGGGCAGGTTGCCGGAATGCCGAAAGGCGTTGATGACTTTGAGGCGTTTGGCGATTTTTTTACGGCGTGCCTCACTGGCCGTTTCCATCATCTCGGTCCGCAGCTCTACGGCCAACTGCTCCAGGTTCAAATCCCGCAGCAACAGCCGGACCGCCTCGGCTCCCATGCCCGCCTCAAAACTGCCGAAACCGAACTCCTCGACCAACTTCCGGTAGCGGGTCTCGGTCAGGATTTCCTTCTTGCGCAACGGGGTCTCGCCCGGGTCGGTCACAATATACGACTCGAAATACAGGACGCGTTCCAGGTCTTTGAGCGTCATATCCAGCAGGGTCCCGATCCGGCTCGGCAGGCTTTTGAGGAACCAGATATGGGCGACCGGACTGGCCAGAGAGATATGCCCCATCCGCTCCCGGCGGACCTTGGACTGAATGACCTCAACGCCGCACTTCTCACACACGACCCCACGGTGGCGCATGCGTTTGTATTTGCCGCAGTTACACTCATAGTCCTTGGTCGGACCGAATATCTTGGCGCAGAACAGGCCGTCACGCTCAGGCTTGAACGTGCGGTAATTGATGGTCTCGGGCTTCTTCACCTCCCCGTGCGACCAGGAACGGACCATATCCGGAGAGGCCAGCGCGACCCGGATGGCATTAAAACGAACCGGATTTTGGGGCTTCTCAAAAAGACCAAGAAAATCTTCCATCTTTCCCCCCAGCGTGCTCTATTCTTCTTCGAGCAGTTCGACGTTGAGCGCCAAGCTTTGCAGTTCTCGGATCATGACATTAAACGATTCGGGAAGGCCCGGTTCCAATACGTTTTCTCCTTTCACAATCGCCTCATAGATACGCGTCCGACCGGCCACATCATCCGACTTGACCGTCAACATTTCTTGGAGACTGTAGGCGGCACCGTAGGCTTCGAGGGCCCACACCTCCATTTCTCCAAGCCGCTGGCCACCAAACTGAGCCTTGCCGCCCAGCGGCTGCTGGGTCACCAGGGAGTAGGGACCAGTAGAGCGGGCATGAATCTTGTCCTCAACCAGGTGGTGCAGTTTCAGGATGTACATCACGCCAACAGTGATGGCTCTCCCAAAGGGCTCACCGGTCCGCCCGTCGTACAACACGGTTTGTCCGGATTCGGGTAAGCCCGCTTTTTGTAACAGGTCAAAGATTTCTTTTTCCGGCGCGCCGTCGAACACGGGTGTCGCCACGTGCACCCCGGTCTGGGCGCGCTCGCTCAGGCGCGTCAAGTCCGCGTCTGACAGCTCTTGAATCCTGTCGACAAATTCCTTGTTGGCATACACCTCCTGGAGTTGGGAACGGAGGGTCTCCAGGGTCTGGGTCGGGTCGCCGTTGTGGCCGTTGCCCATCTGCTCGCCAAGGCTGCGCACGGCCCAGCCGAGATGGGTCTCAAGAATTTGTCCGACATTCATCCGCGAGGGCACGCCCAGCGGATTGAGGACGACATCGACTGGAGTCCCGTCGGCCAGGTAGGGCATATCCTCTTCGGGCAGAATCCGGGACAGGACACCCTTGTTGCCGTGTCGGCCCGCCATCTTGTCGCCGACCTGGAGCTTGCGTTTGATGGCGACAAAGACCTTGACCATCTTGATGATGCCGGGGGGCAGCTCGTCGCCGCTGCGCAGCTTCTCAACCTTCTTCTCAAACTCCTCCCGAATCCGGTCAACCTGGGCCAGCATGGCATCAACGCTCCGGTCCAGCTCGTCCTCGACCGCCTCATCGCCAAGCTTGAGCCGGCCCCAGTACGGGGGCGGAACGGCTCGCAGCAGCTCCTCGGTAATCTCCTGGCCTTTGGGAAACAGGACCCGCCTGGTGTCATCGTCGCTGATCCGAACGGTCAGCGTTTTGCCTAGCACCAGATCGCGGACTTTTCCGAACGTACTCTCCTGGACGATCTGAATCTCGTCTTCCTGGTCTTTGTGGAGTCGCTCGATCTCTTCGTCCTCAATGCTCTGACTCCGCTCATCTCTGGACACGCCTTTACGGGAAAAGACGCGCACATTGATCACTGTTCCCTCAACCCCGGGAGGAACCTTGAGCGAGGTATCACGCACTTCCCCGGCTTTTTCGCCGAAGATCGCGCGCAGGAGTTTCTCTTCGGGCGACAGCTGGGTCTCGCCTTTGGGCGTGATCTTGCCGACCAGAATATCGCCCGGCGTCACCTCGGCGCCGATCCTGACAATCCCGCTTTCGTCCAAGTCTTTGAGTGCCTCTTCACCGACATTCGGGATATCCTGGGTGATTTCCTCCGGGCCGAGTTTGGTGTCGCGGGCGACGCATTCAAACTCTTCAATATGCACCGAGGTGAAGACATCCTCGCGCAGCAGACGCTCACTGACCAGGATGGAGTCCTCAAAATTGTACCCGCCCCAGATCATGAACGCGACCAGCACGTTACGGCCCAAGGCCAGCTCGCCCATATCGGTGGCCGGTCCGTCGGCCACCACGTCGCCGGCGGTAATATGGTCGCCGACCTTGACGATCGGCCGCTGGTTGACGCAGGTGTTCTGGTTGGAACGCTGGTACTTGATCAGGGGGTAGATATCGACCGCAGCGTCCCCGGCAGTTGGTGGCGCGTCGGCCTTGATCACCACCCGGGTGGAATCGACATTCTCAACTCGGCCGCTCCGATGGGCAACGACCGTCGCCCCGGAATCCCGGGCCACGACCTGCTCCATGCCCGTACCGACCAGCGGTGCTTCGGTGCGCAGCAGGGGAACCGCCTGACGCTGCATGTTCGAACCCATCAGGGCCCGGTTGGCGTCGTCGTGCTCAA
>WTHE01000075.1:684-7337 GCA_011523315.1 Candidatus Binatota bacterium | reverse complement strand
TTTGGCGGCTTCGGCCCAACCGTCGTCGGCAATGAGATACACATCGTCCTGCATCACCCCATCCCAGTAGTCCATCAGCCGCTGGTACACGTCATACCGGTCGAGTAACGGCAGGTCGGCGAAGCACACCAGCAGGTCTTCCGAAAGGCTGCGGATGACGCTCTTGGGATTGGCTCCCGTCTCAAGTCCCATGAGAGTGGGTTCATGGGTCTTGCGCCACGCGTCGAAGACAGCGGCGACACGCTGCTGATAGGCTCTGAACTCACCGTGGTCGAGGATGTTGGCTTTCACCTGTTGCGTCTCGAAGCGCGCTTCGCTGTAGCCAGCTCGGCCGTTGCCGACGAACAGATCGTGGCGCAGGGATGGAAAGATAGACCAGTAGGCGTCGAGTGCGTCAATGTCGCGGCCGGGGATGCCGCCGTGCAGATGCGCGTCGAGGTCGTGCAGGTCCTCGGGTTCGCTGGAGTCGATATAGCGCGGGATGTTGAGGTTATAGTCGTTGGCGGGGCTGGCGATCTCGTCTATCGGCACCATGCGGGAATAGCGCGGGACTTCGGCCTGCTTGGTGAACACGTCCACGATCTTGTGGATGTCCTGGGCGCGCAGACGGTTCTTGTTGCCGTCTTTGAGAAAGCCCTTGCTGGCGTCGATCATGAAGACGCCGGTGCGAGCCTGGGCGTGTTCCTTGTCGATGACCAGGATGCAGGCGGGGATGCCGGTGCCGTAGAACAGGTTGGCCGGCAGGCCGATGATGCCCTTAATCAGGCCGCGCTGTATGAGTTTTCTGCGGATATCGGCCTCCTTGTTGCCGCGAAACAGCACGCCGTGGGGCAGGATGATCGCGCCCTTGCCTTTGCTCTTGAGCGACGTGATGAGGTGGAGCAGAAAGGCGTAATCACCATTTTTTGCCGGAGGGATACCATACTCGAAGCGCTTGTATGTGTCGTTGACCGGATCGAGACCGTTGGACCAGGCTTTGGCTGAGAAGTGGGGATTGGCAACGGCGAAGTCGAAAGTCTTGAGGCTGGCAGCGCCGTTCGTGAAGTACGGGGCGGCCAGGGTGTTGCCCTGCCATAATTCGGCGGTTTCGTGGCCGTGCAGGATCATGTTCATCCGCGCCAGCGCCCAGGTAGCATTGTCCATTTCCTGGCCGTAGACGCTGATCTCGTGCGGCGCTTCGTCGGCGGATTTGGGCAGCAGCGAACCCGAACCACAGGTGGGATCGTAGATCGTCTGGTCCGGGCGAGTGTCGGCGCTGATGCCGACCACCTGGGCCATGACGCGCGAGACCTCGGCCGGAGTGTAGAACTGCCCCTTGCTCTTCCCGGACTCGGTGGCGAAGTGGCGCATCAGGTACTCGTAGGCGTCGCCCAGCAGGTCGTCACCCTCGGCCCGATTGGCACCGAAGTCGAGTGCGGCGAAGATGGCGACCAGCTTGGAGAGCCGGTCCTGCATCGCCTTGCCGCTGCCCAGCTTGGTTTCGTCGTTGAAATCGGCTTGGTCAATGACCCCCTTGAGGTCGTTGGCCTCGGCGAGTCGGCCGATGATCTTGTTGATCTTGTCGCCGATCTCCTTGTCGCCCTTGAGCTGCGCCATGTCGGTAAAGCTGCCTCCGGCGGGCACGTCGAGGAGCGTATCGGATTTGTCCGATTTGTCCGAGACGTACTTCATGAACAGCAGCGTCAGGATGTAGTCCTTGTACTGCGAGGCATCCATGCCGCCACGCAGCTCGTCGCAGCTCTGCCACAGTGAGGAGTAGAGTTGGGATTTCTTCAGGGCCATCGTCAGTTCTCACCTCGTTCGGCCCTATCGGCTTGCAGATACGCCTCCAGAGCATCACGAATCAGTGCGGGCTTGCTCACTCCTTTTTGCCGGGCTGCGTCCTCAAGCCTGATGGCAAGCGGGTCGGGCATCTTCAGTGAAATCGAGTGCATTGCATCTCCGGGTATTATTGCACCGAGCGGCTCGCAATACCAAGGCGACCACCCAGGTCAAGACTGCGACAGCACCACCGCTCACCATACACATAAGAGCGTTTGAGCCCATAATAAAAACGCACCGGCGGGTCAACCGGCCATGTGATTTCCCCGTATTTTTTCACCCCCCGATTGTCACACAAACTGGCACGCGCTAGGACAGCCTGGCGATGTCCGACACCTCCCCGCCTCCCCCGAGCCCCTGGCTGGTGCGCTTCTTCCGCCTGCCGGTTGCCGTCTACCGCCTGGGCCTGGCGGGCTACGAACGGCTGTTCGGCCAACGCTGGATTCTGGTCACCACCACAGGCCGACGGACGGGCCGGCCCCACGCGGTCATGCTCGATCTGGTCGGACATGACGCAACGACGGGGCGCTATTACATTCAATCCGGCTGGGGTCGCAGCGTGGACTGGGTTCGCAATATCGAAGCCCACCCCCTTGTCGAGGCTCAGCTGGGACGCCGGCGGTTTACCGCCCGGGTGGTCAATGTGTCCGGCGCGGAAGGGGCCGAGTGGGTGCTGCGCTTTATGAAAGCCCACCCCCTCCAGTCGCGCCTGATGGCCAAGTTCATGCTGGGCCTGGAGCTGGGCTCAGACGAGGAGATGCGAGCGTGGATACGCGATAAGGCCGTGGTGTTCGGCCTTGATCCCCAGAACGGGTGACTGGCAAGGGAAGCCGCCCCATGCATGTCATAGGCCCGGACCGCTGCTCTTATCTACGGGTCGCCGGGGTCAGGCGTTCCAGATTGGCGGCATCGGCAAAAAAGGCAAACACCTCGTCCACAGGACGGGCCAGGCGCTGTTCGCGCTGCAGGCGGTAGCGTGGCCGCATCAGCTGAGGTCGCGCGAAGTCAGACATTTTGGCCGAGTCCGATTGACTTCCTTTGTCTGCCTGTTAGATAGGGACCCACCCCGGAACCGGCTTACATGGTTCGGGCGGGTCTGCTACATATCGGGACAGGGAGAGAGGGAGAAGATCACTGTGAAGCGTATTCCGTTCCTGACAGCTATTCTGCACTACGTTGACGCTGAAGCGCGGTCGAAAAACCTCGCTTCTGGGGAGGGTGAGCAGCGCCCCGACTGGTTTCGCATCTCCCCCTATATCGGCATCCACCTGATGTGCCTGGGTGTGATCTGGGTGGGCTGGAGCTGGGCCGCCCTGGGCGTGGCCGGTTTCCTGTACGTCTTGCGGACGTTTGCCATCACCGGCTTCTACCACCGCTATTTTTCGCATCGAACGTTCAAGACCTCGCGCTGGTTTCAGTTTCTGTTCGGGGTGATCGGCACGGGCGCCATCCAGCGCGGCCCCCTGTGGTGGGCCGCCCACCACCGCCACCACCACGCCCATTCCGACCAGCCCGAAGACGTCCACTCGCCCGTCCAACACGGCTTTTTGTGGAGCCATATGGGCTGGTTTACGGCGCCGGTCAACTTTCCCACCAAGCTCAAGCTCATTCCCGACTTTGCCAAGTTCCCGGAGCTGCGCTTTCTGGACCGCTTCGACCTGCTGATCTCGTTTCTGATCGGCGCGGCGGTATTCTTCCTGGGCGTCTTGCTGCCCGCCGAGCTGGGCACCAGCGGCATGCAAATGCTGGTCTGGTTCTTTATTTCGACCGTTGTCCTGTACCATTTCACCTACACGATCAACTCGCTCGCCCATGTCATCGGCACCCGCCGCTACCAGACCACAGACACCAGCCGCAATAATGTGGTGCTGGCTCTGATCACCTTTGGCGAAGGCTGGCACAACAACCACCACTACTATCCCAACACCGCCCGCCAGGGCTTCTACTGGTGGGAGATCGACCTCACCTATTACATTATCGTGCTGCTGTCGTGGGTCGGCCTGGTGTGGGATGTGAAACCCGTGCCGGCCGAAATCCGCGATTCCAAGCCGGACAACGTTGCCAACATCGCTGCCGGCTGAGTTCAGACCGCTCCGTCCAGCTCGATCCGGTACAGGCGGGCCGCATTCTCGGACACCATCTTGCGGGTGATGTGCTCCGGCACGCCGGCAAAGTCGCGCGCAATGACGTGGCGTGAGTTGGGCCACGTCGTGTCGGTGTGCGGGAAGTCCGAGGCCCACATGAAGTTGTCCGCGCCAAAAAAACGATAGGTATTCGGACCGACCGGGTCGTCCTGGAAGGTGGCCCAGATCTGGCGTCGGGCATACTCGCTGGGCTTGAGCGGCAGGGGCTGCTCGACCATCGCGCCAAACTTCTCCTGGGCGTGGTCCAGGCGGTGCAGGTAATGGGCAAACCAGCCCACATCGCTTTCGGCCGAGACAATCCTGAGGCCCGGAAAACGCTCCAGCACCCCGCCCAGAATAAAGGCGCTGAGCGACTTCTGGACCTCGTTGAAGAGATGCACAAAGCGCAGCGCGGTATGGTTGACCGGACCGCTCGAACCGGCGTTCATGACCACCCGGTCGTTGGCATCGCGGCTGGTCACCACGTGCAGCGAAATCGGCAGCTGGAGGTCCTGAGCCGCAGCCCAGAACGGGTCGTACAGCGGGCTGTGGTAGGGCCGGTCGGCCGGCGGCGCGCCCCAGATCATCCCGCCCTTGAGGCCCAGCCTGGCGGCGCGTTGCAGCTCGGCAACCGCAGCCGGGATGTCTTCGAGCGAGATCATGGCGACCGGATGGAGACGCTTGGGACTGTGGGAGCGAAACTCGGCCACCCAGTCGTTGTAAACTCCAAAGCAGGCCTGCTGGAGGGCGACATCGGTCAGCTGAAACAGGGCCAGACCCAGGGTGGTATAGATCACCTCGGCTGCAACCCCGTCGAGATCCTGATCCTTGAGCCGCTCGACCGGGTCCCAGCCGCTCGGCCGTGCCGCCTCATAGCCTCTCTTCAAATGCTCTTTGAGCGCCTCGCCGCTCCGCCCGGTTGAAAAACCGCCGGCCACCGGAAACGGGGTGATCCCGGGTGCGGTGAAAAAATGGCCGGGTTTGTCCGGCTTGTGCACGACCTGCGGCGCCCGGTCCTGAAACCGCCTATCCAGCCGGGTGGTCCACAGATCGGGCGGTTCGGTCATATGCGAGTCGGCCGAGATAACGCGCAGCGTGTTCATGCGGTGTGCTCCTGGGGGAATTTTGCCCCCAGGCGTAGCGCCCCCAGCCCGGGGTGTCAATGTGTGGTGGCCCGCCTTGGGGTTTGGGGTCAGGTCGGCTATAGTCGTCTCACCCGCTCGGTGTAGACAGGTTCGGCACGCATGCGCACCCCTGCCCTTCAGGAAGATCCCCGTTACTCCTACTCCTCCGCCCAGCAGAGTCTCCAGCACGAATCGGATCACAACGAATCGGATCACAACCGGATCATCTTTGGTGACAACCTGGCGGTTCTGCACGCCCTGCTGCCCGAGTTCACCGAGAGCGTCAAATGCGTCTACATCGACCCGCCCTACACCACCGCCTACAGCTGGGCCGAGTCTACCACCGACCTCGGGCCGACGGGCTGGCTGGACTTCATGCGGCCGCGTCTCAGCCTGCTGCGCGCGCTGCTGCGCGACGACGGGCTGCTGGCGGTCCAGATTGACGATAACGAGTTTGCCCGCCTGTACCTGCTGCTGGCCGAGCTGTTCGAGGAGCGCAACCTCAAGGTCGTATGCGTGAAAATGGCCGAGCCGACCGGCCTGAAAATGGCCAGCGCGCTCAAGTACGGCGGCCTGCCCAAACTCAAGGAGTACATCATCCTGGCCGGCAAGTCGGGCGTTCGCGGCCTGCACGTCGAGCGGGTGCGCAAGGGCGGCTGGGACCGCGAGTACAACTTGCTCGTCAGTCAGGTGAGCTATGGCGATGTGCGGCGGCTGAAGGCCATCATCGCCAAGCCGGACCGCAGCCCGGCCGACCTTGAGCAGGCCGACGCGATCTGCGCCCGGTTTCGCTTTGAGCCCATGGACAGCGCCTACCGGCGGGAAGCGCCAAGCCGGCTTGGCCAGCAAGACTGGCGCTACCGCAACGCCTGGCGGATCGTCCGCAGCTGCGCCACCAGCCCCACCGCCAAGCGTCTGGCCGACGCTCGTCGCACCAGTCTGGACGCGGCCTGCGGCGCCTTTACGGTTGAGACGCCGCAGCGCAAGCTGTACCTGATCAAGGCCGACTACAACCCGGCCTCGGCTCAGCCCCGCATGCGCCTGCTGTTTGCCGACGACTACCTGAGCGTCCATCCCGGCGACTTCTGGTCGGATATCAAAACGACCGGGCTGGGCGATGAGGGCGGCGTCGATTTTCTCAACGGCAAAAAACCCGAAGCCCTGCTCAAGCGCATCATCGGCATGGCCACCAACCCGGGCGACTGGGTGCTCGACGCCTTTGGCGGCTCGGGCACGACCGGGGCGGTGGCGCATAAGATGGGCCGGCGCTGGCTGCTGATTGAAAACGGCCCGCAGTGCCACTCGCACCTGCTGCCCCGCCTCCGGCGGGTGATTGACGGCACCGATCAGACCGGGGTGTCAAAGGCGGTCCACTGGCGCGGCGGCGGCGGGTTTCGTTACTTCCGGCTGAACCCGAATCTGGAGCACGCATAGCATGCCAACACAAACGAGCGGCCGCCTGGTCGTGGTCTCAAACCGCACCCCAGACCTGACAACGCCAAAGACGCCGGCCGAGGCGCGCAAGCAGGCGGCCGGCGGTCTGGTCAGCGCCCTGCGCCCGGTCCTGCTGGAAACCGGCGGGGTC
>WTHE01000075.1:0-674 GCA_011523315.1 Candidatus Binatota bacterium | reverse complement strand
GTCTGGTTTGGCTGGAGCGGCAAGACGACCCGGCGTCGAGAATCCAGCACCCCCCAGAAGCGCCAGATCGGCCCCATCCAACTCATGACGGTCAATCTGTCAGAGGAAGAGGTCCACGATTTTTACGTCAGCTTTTGCAACCGGACCCTGTGGCCGCTGTTTCACAGTTTTCCGGCCCAGGTCCGGGTCGTCAGCCGCGAGTACCGCACCTATCGCCGCATCAACCGCTATTTTGCCGCCCACCTGGCCCCGCTGCTCAAGCCCGACGACCTGGTCTGGGTCCACGACTACCATCTCATTCCGCTGGGCATGGAGCTGCGACGCCTGGGCTGGCAGGGCCGCCTGGGGTTCTTCCTGCGTATCCCGTTTCCGCCGGTCGATATCCTGACCATCTCGCCCCATTCCCGCCCCCTGCTGGAAGACCTGGAAGCCTACGATCTGGTCGGCTTTCATACCCAGCGCTACCGCAAAAACTGCGCCGACGCCCTGGAGTCGGAGCTGGGCGGCAGCTTTGACGGCCGGCTCTACCACCACGGCAAGGCCAGGGTCCAGCTCGGGGTGTACGCCATCGGCACCGACCCCGACAGCTTTGCCGACTGGGCGACCAGCCCCGAGGCCAGCCTGCAGGCCAGCAAACTGCGCCAGATGGTTCGCGGCCGACGCATCCTGCTCGG
>WTHE01000420.1 GCA_011523315.1 Candidatus Binatota bacterium | reverse complement strand
GTCTTGGTATCCTTGGTCTCTTTGGTGTCGCTCGAATCCGACTTGGGCTTCCCGTTCTTGCCATAGTCGGTCGCGTACCAGCCGCTGCCCTTAAGGTGAAAGGCCGACTGCGAGATGAGCTTGGTGACCTTACGGCCGCAGCTCGGACATTTCTTGAGGGGGTCTTCGGTGATGCGCTGGGTGACTTCAAATTCGCCGCATTTCTTGCAGGCGTATTCATAGATCGGCATGGCGTGTGGTCCTCCGCTCGAATATCAAGCAGCTGTGAGCAACGCTAATCATCCCGCTTTTTGTTGTCAAGTCTGGCCAGCCGGGCCTGGAGTCGATGGCCGATGGGGCGGTTCCGCGACGTGCGAGGCTGGGCCTGCACCTTGACGACGAGTCCGGTGGGGCTGAGCTGCCAGGGCAGAGACACGCCGCGCCTCAGCCCAGACTGCGGGACAGGTCGAACAGGGTCTGGACCAGAAACGACTGGAGAAAAATGATGATGACAAACACCGCGATGGGTGTGAGATCGATCCCGCCATACACGGTGGGGAAGGGCAGGAGCTGCCGGACCTTGTCCAGGACCGGGTCGGTGGCGGCGTGCAGAAACCGCACGATCGGATTATAGGGGTCCGGGCTGACCCACGACAGGATGGCCCGAATGATGATGATCCACATATACAGGGACAGCACCATATTGAGCACGGATGCGACCGACGACAGCAGGTTGCCAATAACAAACATGGTTCCGCCTTCTCCTCTCCAGCGCGTGTCCAGGCTGCTTCAGGCTTTGCCCAACTCCCGCGAGCGACGGGTGGCAGCCTCAATCCCGGCCACCACGGTGTCGGTAAATTTGCCCTTGTGCAGACGGGCCAGCCCGGCCAGAGTCGTGCCGCCCGGAGAGGACACCATCTCGCGCAGCTGTTGCGGGCTGTAGCCCGATTCCTGAAGCATGGCGGCCGCTCCGGTCAGGGTTTGCAGGGCGAGCTGGGTGGCCAGCTTGGGTGTCAGACCGACCCGGCTGCCGCCGGCAATCAGCGCCTCGGCAAACAGATACACATAGGCTGGACCGCTGCCGCTCAGGCCGGTCACAGCGTCCATCAGCGCCTCGTCCTTGACCGCGGTGGCCTCGCCCACCCCACGAAACAGGCCGAGAGCCAGCTTCTCATCCTTGGCCGTGGCTCTTTTCCCGCGAGTCACCACCGCCATGCCTTTCGCCAGCAGGGCCGGGGTATTGGGCATGACCCGAATGACCCGGGCGCGGTCCCCGAGGCCGCTTTCCAGGCGGGCCAGGGGCACCCCGGCGGCAATGGAGATGAACAGCTGCTTTTTGGTGACCACGGGCCGGATTTCGGCCAGGACCTGATCCAGAATCTGGGGTTTGACGGACAGCACCACGGTCTGGGCGGTTTGCACCAGCCGGGTGTTGTCCCGCATGCCCTCTACGCCATATTGACGTTTGACCTTGCGCAGCTGGGCCGGCAGGGCGTCGCTGACCGCCATGTCCTCGGCTGCGTAGAGCTTTGCCTCGAGTAGGCCCTTGATCAGCGCCCCGGCCATATTGCCCGCTCCGATAAATCCGATGTGTTTCATGCCTGCTGCCCCATTCTATGACTGACGCTGGCCAAATATCGCCCGGCCTATCCGCACCAGGGTCGCGCCTTCTTCAATGGCCGGCGCATAGTCGTTGGTCATGCCCATTGAGAGTTCACGCAGGCTGATATTGGCAGCCTGCATGGCCGCGTACTCGTGCCGCAAACGGGCCAGCCGGCGAAAATAGTGACGCGCGGGCTGGCCTGGCGGCGGAATCGTCATCAAGCCCTCAACCCGCAGGTGCGGGAGGGTCTGCACCGTCTCCAGGAGGGGACCGAGGTCGTCCACGGCCAGGCCCGTCTTGGTGACCTCGCCGCCCAGCCTGACCTCGACCAGGCTGCGCACGGTCAGGCCCTGTTTTTTCGCCTGGCGGTCCAGTTCGCGGGCCAGGCCGATGCTGTCGAGCGAGTGGATGAGGCTGAACAGCGATACCGCAGTCTTGGCCTTGTTGCGCTGCAGGTGACCGATCAAATGCCACTCGCCCGTGGCCGCGACGGCAGCCCGCTTGGCCTGCGCCTCCTGGACATAATTCTCGCCTATGGTTGTCGCGCCCGCAGCCAGCGCCGCCCGGACCGCTGGCGCTCCTTTGGTCTTGGCGGCGCATACAATCGTGATCTCTTCCGGTCGACGACCGCAGCGCAGCGCGGCCTGGGCGACCTGCTCAGACACCCGGGCATAGTTTGCCGCGATATCAATGTCAGCCACGTCCGTCATGAGGCTTTGCCCACGGGGTCGGCCGGGGGAGTCTGGATGCCCAGAGCCTGGAGGCAGGCCAGGACCTCATCCATGGGCAGGCCAACTACATTCGTGTACGAACCCTGAATGTCGGCCACGAGCGCCCGTCCCCGACCCTGAATCGCATACGCCCCGGCTTTGTCGGCCGGTTCGCCGCTGGCCAGGTAGGCGCCGATCTGGACCTCGGACAGAGGTTTGAAGCGGACCGTGCTGGTCACCAGACGCTCTACCAGGTGCTCCACCTGGTGCTCGGCGCCCAGGACGACAAAGGCGGTCATCACCCGGTGTTGGCGTCCCGACAGCAGCCCCAGCATCCGCCTGCCGTCGGCCTCGTCGCGCGGCTTGCCCAGGATCTGGCCGTCAATCTCAACGATGGTATCGGCGGCCAGAATCCAGGCCGCCGGGTGGTCACCGGCAACTGCCCGGGCCTTGTCCAGGGCCGTCCGCCGGACATAGTCGTGCGGGGCTTCGCCCGGCCGGACCTCTTCTGCGGTCTGGCTGGGAATAACCCGAAACCGGAGCCCGGCATTCCGGAGCAGCTCACGCCGGCGCGGTGAGGCCGAGGCCAAAATGAGCGGGGCGTCAGGTGTGGGCATGGCACTTCCCCGGATACGGCTGCTACGGCTTGAAATGCGGGATGACCTCGGCCCCGAACTGCCGGATGCACTCCAGTACCCGTTCCGGGCCGGGTCCCAGGGGCAGACGAAAACGCATGATCAAATAATCGGCCCCAACCACCTCGGTCCACATCTCAATCTGCTCAATACACTCCTGGGGCGAACCCATGACCAGGTATTTCCTCAGCTTGTCAATCGTGAAGTCCGCCTCCGACTGGAAGTCGTCGTTTGGCGAGAGCAGGTTCCAGCGATAGTAAAACAGCATCTCCTGGACCCACAGCGGACCAAACACGGCTTCGGCCTCCTGGCGGCTGGGCGCGACCCAGCCGTCGCGCATCAACACCACCTTAGGCTGACGCTGGTGGGCGGCGGCGCTCTCGCGGTACAGCTGGGCCTGTTCCCGGAGCTTGGCCACCGGCTCCCAGAAGGGCAGGATGCCCCAGCCGTCGCCCAGCCGTCCGGCTCGCTCGATGGCTTCCGGATAGGCCGCCCCAATCCACAGCGGCGGCCCGCCCGGCTGGTAGGGTTTGGGGGTCAGCATGATGTTGTCGAACTGAAAGCGCTTGCCGTGATAGGAGAACGGCTGGTGGCTCGTCCAGGCCCGGCGCAGGATGTCCAGGCTCTCCTCAAAGCGAGAGAAGCGCTGCTGATACGGGGCGTTGAACAGCCGAAAATAGTCCGGGTGATAGCCCAGGCCGACCCCCAGCACGACCCGGCCTTTGGACATCAGGTCGATCATGGCCACGTCCTCGGCCAGATGCAGCGGGTTATAGTACGGCGGCTGGAGCACAAAGGTGCCCAGATCGACCCGCTCGGTGCGGGTCGCATAGCCGGCCAGCATGATCAGCGGGGGCGGGAACATGGTTTCCGTCCGGTGGTGACGTTCGGGCAGAAAGATGCCGTCAAAGCCGGCCCGTTCGGCCTCAATGCCCTCGCGCAACAGCTGATCGCAGAAGGCTGCGGCCGCCTCGGGGGACGGCTCCGGCTGTTCGTAGGGGCCGCCGTGGGTGTCGGGCATGTAACCGATTTTCATACCGCCTCCGACCCGAACCTAGTATGACTTGGGGAGACCCAGGACGTGCTCGCCAACGTAGTTGAGGACCATTTCCTGGGAGATCGGCGCGATGCGAAACAGCCGCGCCTCACGCCAATAGCGCTCGACATCGTACTCCTTGATGTAGCCGTAGCCGCCGTGAGCCTGCATGGCGCGGTCGGCCGCCTCACACGCGGCCTCGGCCGCCATGTATTTGGCGATGTTGGACTCTTTGCCGCACGGCTGGCCGTGGTCGTACAGCCAGGCCGCCTTCTGGACCATCAGGTCGGCGGTCTCCAGCTTGGCGAAGGATTCGGCCAGGGGAAACTGAATGCCCTGGTTCATGCCGATCGGTCGTCCGAACACGATCCGTTCCTTGGCGTACTGGACGCTCTTCTGGATCGCCCGGCGGCCCATGCCGACACACTCGGCGGCGACCAGAATCCGCTCCGGGTTGATGCCGTCCAGGATGTAGTAGAAGCCCCGGCCCTCTTCGCCGATCAGGTCTTGCCTGGCCACGCGCAGGTTGTCGATGAACAGCGTGTTGGTATCGACGGCTTTGCGGCCGCACTTGTGCAGCTCGTTGACCTCGACCGCCTGGGGGTCGATATCGGCAAAAAACAGGCTCATGCCCAGGGTTTTTTTGGCGGCCTCTTCGTAGGGCGTGGTGCGCGTCAGCAGCAGCATCTTTTTGGATTCACGCGCCTTGGTGATAAAGACCTTCTGGCCGTTGACCACGTAGTCGTCACCGTCGCGTTTGGCGAAGGTCGAGATCTGGGTCGTGTTGGTGCCGGCGTCCGGTTCGGTGACGGCGAACGACACGTGCAGCTCGCCGCTCAGGATGGGCGGCAGGTATTGCTGCTTGGCCTCCTCGGTGCCGTATTTGATGAGCGGTTCCAGACCGAAAATACCCAGGTGAATGGCCGAGCAGGCCTGCGTGCCGCCCCCGCACTCGGCGACCGTCTGCATGACGATGGCGGCTTCGGTAATGCCCAGACCGCTGCCCCCGTATTCGGGCGGAATCGTCACCCCGAGCCACCCCCCGTCGGCAATCGCCTGATAAAAGTCCCACGGAAACTCGCCCGTCTCGTCCCGCTCGCGCCAGTATTCGTCTGGAAAGCGGGAGCACAGGGCGCGGACCTGTTGTCGAATCTCTTCGTGTTCTTCACTGAGCTGGAAATCCATGACGCCTCCTCCGTCTACGCTTCCTTCCCATCCGGCCTGGTATAAACAGGAAGCGTGATGACCGTGGCACATCAAATATCACGTTTCCTATTCGGCGCAATTCCTTGCGCGTCCAGACCGCCTGGGATACTGATACGGAAAAACGCAGGAGGCAACTATGGCAGGACGGCTGGACGGAAAAGTGGCCCTGGTGTCGGGCGGAGCGAGCGGTATCGGCGCGGCTCACGCGCGGATTTTTGCCGCTGAAGGGGCCAAGCTGGTGGCCGGCGACCTTCAGGAGGACAAGGGCCGGGCGGTGGTCGAAGCGGTCAACCGGGACGGCGGCGAGGCGGTCTTCGTCCACCTGGATGTAGCCCGGCAGGCGGACTGGGAACGCGCCGTCGGTGAAGCCGTATCACGTTTTGGCAAGCTGACCACGCTGATCAACAACGCCGGCATCTACTGGCCGCGGGGTACGGAAGAGGAAACGCTTGAGGGCTGGAATACCATGATTTCGGTCAACCAGACCGGAGTGTGGCTGGGCATGAAGGCGGCGGTGCCGGCCATGCGCGAGGCGGGCGGTGGGGCGATTGTCAATATCTCCTCTCTGTACGGCCTGATCGGCAGCCCGGGCTCGATCACCTACCACGCCACCAAGGGCGCCGTGCGGCTGATGACCAAGTCGGCCGCCCTGGAGTACGTCAAAGAGGGCATCCGGGTCAACTCGATTCATCCGGGCCAGATCGACACGCCGATTCTCAGCGGCCTCACTCCAGACCAGAACGAGCAGATCAAAGCCGCAACGCCCATGGGACGCCTGGGCAGGCCAGAGGAGATCGCCTACGGCTCGCTCTACCTGTGTTCGGATGAGGCGGCCTATACCACCGGTGCGGAGCTGGTGATCGACGGCGGCTGGTTTGCCCAGTAGAGAGGACAGCGATGAACAGACAGAGCCAGATCCAACTCACCCCGGACGAGCAGCGGGCCTACCTGGCCGAGGCCACGACCATGACCCTGTGTACCGTAGACAAGAACGGCTATCCCCACGCCGTTGCCATGTCGTATATGGTCAAAGACGGCTGTATCTACATGACCTCCTTCAGGAAGGCGCAAAAGGTGGTCAACGCCCGCCGCAACCCCAAGGTCGCGGTCATGATCGAGTCTGGAGACGCCTACGATCAGCTCAGGGGGCTGATGATCCGCGGCGACTGCGAGGTCATCGACGATCCCCAAGAGGTCTGGAACGTGATGCGCGAGATTCGTCAGTTTCGGGGCGAAGTGCCCGCTCCTCCAGAGGATGCGGTCCTCAAAGAGCGGGCCAAAAAACGGGCCATTCTCAAGATCGTCCCGGTCAAAACCTCAAGCTGGGATCACACCAAGCTGCCCAAGGGGACGTACTGAGCGGCCTTGGGTTCTCTGCTTCGAGATCGATGTGGCGACCAAAGTGGCCGAGGACATGGGGGTGGAGATCGAATTTGCCCGCACGAACTGGAATTACATCATCTCGGCCCTGATCGCCGAGGAGTTCGACGTCATCATCAGCGGCCTGGCGATCCTGCCGTCACGCAACCTCAAGGTCAATTGCGACGTGTGACGACTCCTTTCAGTAGCGAGTTGCGGGGCGAAGCGCCACGCATCAGAACAAGTCACTGAGCGCCGCCCGGGGATCCACCGCACGGATGGGAGAGCGTGCATAGTCCCGGACGTTCCGTGTGACGATGAAGCGCGCGCCGCAGGCCCGAGCGGCCGCCACCTGCATCGCATCCTCGAAGTCCGCCATCGGCAGAGCCGCTGCGTAACGGAAAGCTTCCGTACCCGTCGCGGCCACCGCAACGAAGCGGGTCAAGTCAATGAGAAAATCCCGGGTGCTGCCCCCACCGCGCGTCGGCGCGACGAGGTAATAGAAGTTTGACACCGTGTGCCACGCGATGCAGGCGCGCTCGGCACCGTGCTCAATCCGGTCCAACAGGTCTGAAGCCGGGCCGGCGTGCGGGTGGCGGTCGAGGGCGATGTCGATGAGGATATCCGTATCCAGGAGGATCATTACAGGTACTTCTTCGCCAGAGCATCGTACCGGGGGGCGTCCCGCTCGGCAGCCCGAAACCTGCCCCGCCAGCGCGCGGCGAAGGACGGTGTGTGCTCGCCCGCCACTTCCCTGAGCGACCGCTCAATAAGCGCCGACAGGGACACGCCCTGGGATCGGGCATAACGCTTGGCGAGCGGGAGGAGCTCGGCGTCCACGGTGATGGTGAGCT
>WTHE01000473.1:16143-29742 GCA_011523315.1 Candidatus Binatota bacterium | reverse complement strand
TATGAATATCATGCCGCCAACTATCTGGGCTTCGTCCACCTCGGCTGTCTCCTCATCCTGCTGCGCCAGTATTTTTGAGACCGCTTCTAATAGACGCTCAGGATTTCCACGCGCTTCCTCCACGAATGTCTGCGGTCTACGGTTTGACGGTACGTGTGTCCTGTTAGTTTCTTGGTTGAATGCCCAAACGAAGAAACCCAGCACAACGAAAAGGACTGCGGCTTTTGTGAGACGGCTGAGTCTTGCGCGTCGCTTCGCCCCCCGATTGATCTGTTCGATCTTCGAAAGAAACTCGGTGCGTCGAGAGCGAGGAGCCCCAGATTTAGGAGAGAAATCGCTGGCGATAGCCCCTTGCCAATGGTCCGTATGAGTAAGACCCAACCGTCCACGTAGAATACCAATGTCAACGAGTGTTGATCGCAGCTTATCATATGAGCGACGCCGTTCAGGCTTCAGTAATGCTTCCGCAGCATCGCGCTTAAGCTGCGCGTGAGAGCAAGCATTGATGGCCGCCCACAATTCAGGGTTACTACAGTCGGACCTTACACCTAGTCTCCGGTACAGATCACGCATTGGCAGTAAGATAGTCGTAGGCAGATTGGATTCTCTGAAACGTCGCTGTTGCGGTGGCTGTCGCCTCTTTCCCCAGAGCAGCAAAGCGGTCGGGATGGTGCACAGAGGCCAGACGACGATAGGCCGCCTTAATTTCCTCGAAGGTGGCGCCTTCCTCCAGCCCGAGCGTGGCAAGAGCTTTGGTACGGCGACCATCACCGGCGGTGCCCGTGGTCGATTCGGTACGCTTCCCGCCCGCCCGTTCTGCATCCTCCTGAGCCTGCCACCAAGCGGCCGAACTTGGATCGGAAGGCTTCGGCATGGGCCGGCCTGTTATCCGGCTGAATAAGGTAGCCAACTCCGGTGCAGTTAATCCGAGGAGATCAGACAGGAATCTAGGGCGTGTTCACGCTATCGGAGGGCGTCCACGATGAGCGCGGGGGGGATGAATCCGAGGAAGAGCACGATGGCGGGCTTCTCCTGCGGAGGGGTCATCGGCGATCTCCTTTCTCCACAGGAGCCAGGTGTGTATGCGCTTGGCCTCTCAGCTCGCCGATATCCCGGTTCAGCGCAATAAGATTGTCGGTCAGCAGGGTGTTGAGCGCGTCAATGCGGCTATTGAGCTGCCACCACATCGTGCCCAGGACAGCGAGCACGGCGAGGAACGGAGCCACTTCTTTCCAGTCCATCGACGATGTCCTTTCTTGTGGATACCTTACAAGATTTGTGACATATATCCCACCCCTCTGCTACACTCCCCCGGTCTCAATCGAGCAAACGGTCCGTGCGTCGGGCCTTCTGCCGAATACAACAGCGGCACCCAGATGGGGGAGTAGCTACCCTCGTCGCCGCGAATACGCAGGACAGTCAGCCAAGCAAACCGTTTGCTGCGATTGGGACACGGCCCGGCACTCCCAACCGCCAGGCCGTGTCCTTCCACGGGAGGTCGGTATGAAGCGTCTGGCTGTTATCCTTAGCGCGGCCCTGGTCCTCATGGGTTCCTCCGTGTCTGCGAGCGTGTTGGAGAGTCCCGCCTCCGGGGCGTCTCTCTCCGGCCTGGGCTTCATTTCCGGCTGGAAGTGTGACGCCAGCGCGATTACCGTCCGCATTGACGGCGGGACACCGACCCCGGTCCCGTATGGCAATGATCGGCTTGACACCCACGTCTCGCGGAGCGGTCCGTGCCAGCGCCGTGACACAGGATATATCCTGCAAATCAATTGGGGCGAGCTGGCTGACGGCTCACATACCGCTGTGGCGTATGATGCCGGCGTGGAGTTCGCCCGGAGTGTGTTTCGGACCAGTCGGTTTCGGGACGTAAGGCCGCTTTCCAACGGAATGTTTGTGGCTGTTCCGAGGGCGGGCAACTCTGCGAGGCGTAAACGGGCGGAACAACTGTTTGAGGCGTTCGGCTTGAGCCCTGTCGAGTATTTGTGAATTTAGATACTACCGTTGCGGAGAGGACTGGCCACTACGCCGCATAATGGAATGTGACTTTGCGGTGTAATCCCCTTTACGATGGCTTTTGCCGGGAGCTTTCTTGCTCATAGGTCCTCCCTAACGGGGAGGAGGAGACAAGCAAAAATGTCACTTTTGTCTATAATTCCCTTCCCTTGAGGGCCGGCTGAATCCTTCCGCACCAGTGGGCTTTATGTTAAATACGGCGGGCCATGGCCCAGCGATCAGACGAGGGACTCCGCATGCGTCGCGCGAAACGGACCGACATCCCGGCCCTGCGACTCCTCGCCGCCCCGGCTGCGGCCGAGCCGATCAGCCGCGCCGAGACCCACTACTGGCGACGCCTGGCGAGTGACCCGCGGCTCGACTTCTACGTCGCCGAACAGGCCGGCGCCGTCCAGGGCATGCTGCTGGTGTGCTATGTGCGCACCCTGGGATCGCCCGGCTGGCAGGCTCTGCTTGACCTCATCGTTCGTCCCGCTGCCGCACCGGATATCGCTCAGGCCCTGCTCGACTTTGCCAAGGCCCGAGCCCGGCGACGGGGCTGTCAACAGCTGCTCGTGCAATCCGCCCGAGCCGACCGACGCCTGTTGACGCAAAACGGATTCGCCGCAGCAGGCCCTCTGTTCGCCTGCTCCCTGGTCTGATTGCCTCTGGCCCCCCCCAAGGACGGCCCGCCGGGTCGCCCTCTACACTTGACCTTTGCCTTTTGCCATTTGAGTTTTGCCTTTTCTTCTCACTATCCCCTACTTGACCCTCTTCCCTGGCAGGCGCTATTAGGAGAGGGACGTGTCGGGGTGTGGCTCAGCCTGGTAGAGCACACGGTTCGGGACCGTGGGGTCGCTGGTTCAAATCCAGTCACCCCGACCACGTTTGTTCCATCCCTCGGTCTTCTTCCCGCATCGGCCATGCAAGACTTCGCCTGTGTCGCCTGCCTGCTGGCTCCCCTCATCGCCTATGTATGCGGCTCGATCCCGACCGGTGATCTCATCGGCCGCCGCCTGGGCATCGCGGTCCGCCAGACCGGCAGCGGCAATATCGGCGCCACCAACCTGGCCCGTACCGCCGGCAGAACGGCCGGCCTGCTGACCCTGGCCGGCGACATGGCAAAGGGGCTGATCCCGGTGCTGGCAGTGCGGCTGCTCGGCTTTGGAGAGGTCGTTCAGGCCGCTACCGCGGTGGCGGTGGTGGTCGGCCATATGTTTTCGATTTTCCTGGGCTTTACCGGCGGCAAGGGCATCGCCTCGGGCTTTGGCGTGCTGCTGGGCCTGACTCCGCTGGCCACCCTGTCGGCCTTGGTCGTGTTCGTCGGCGTCTTTGCCGCCAGCCGGATCGTCTCTGCGGCGTCTCTGGCCGCGACGCTCGCCGTGCCGCCCCTGCTGGCCGTTCTGGCCTATCCCCGGCCCTATCTGTTCGCCGTCTCGCTGCTGGCCCTGCTCGTCGTCGCCCGCCACCGCGACAATATCAGGCGCCTGTGGAAAGGCCAGGAGGCTCCCTTCCGACTCGCCTCCGACGGAAAACACACCGCGCCTGAAGAGCCCGATTCTTCTGCCTAAAAAAAGAGCGTTGCCCGCGAAATAGGCAAGCCGTGGCCCTGAAAAAGAGGGCCGTGGGCCAGAAACCGCCTATTCAGAGGCCGAGGGGTTTGGTATTCTTTTTGCTGCTCTCTACAGATGCTTTACAAGCCGACGGTTTTACACTAGAGAGGGCTTGAGGAGGCCAACTCTATGGAAGGCGTTATGAAAAAGGTTGAAGCGATTATCAAGCCCTTCAAACTCGACGAAGTCAAAGAGAGTTTGAACTCCCTCGGTGTCCGTGGCTTGACGGTCAGCGAAGTCAAAGGCTTCGGGCGTCAGAGAGGCCACACCGAACTGTACCGAGGAGCCGAGTACGTCGTTGACTTCCTGCCCAAGGTCAAGCTCGAAATCATCGTGGAAGAAGATCTGGCCGCCAGCGTGGTTGAGGCGATTGAAAAGGCGGCCAATACCGGACGGATCGGGGACGGCAAAATCTTCCTCTCTTCGGTTGAAGATGTCATCCGCATCCGCACCGGCGAACGTGGCAAAGACGCCGTGTAAGCTGACGAATCTGAACGCACTGGAGTACAGGAGGACAGGAGACGTATGACACCCCAAGACGCGATTGCCTTAGCGCAGGAGAAAAACGCCGAGGTCGTGGACCTCAAGTTCATGGACTTTATCGGCACCTGGCAGCATTTTTCCATCCCGCTGAGCGAATACGAAGAAGAGATCTTCGAGGACGGGCTCGGCTTTGACGGTTCTTCGATTCGTGGCTGGCAGTCGATTGACTCCTCGGACATGCTCGTCATCCCGGATGCGGCCACCGCCGTCCTCGATCCGTTCTGTCAAACCCCGACCCTGTCCCTGATCTGCAATATCGTCGATCCGATCACCAAAGAGGACTATTCGCGCGACCCGCGCAATATCGCCCGCAAGGCCGAGGCGTATCTCAAATCGAGCGGCGTGGGCGACGTAGCCTATTTTGGACCGGAGCCTGAATTCTTCATCCTCGACGATGTCCGCTTCGACCAGAACGCCCACGAGGGCTACTACCACGTCAACTCGGTCGAGGGCAGCTGGAATTCGGGCCAGGAGGAAGGACCCAACCTGGGCTACAAGCCCCGTCACAAAGAGGGCTATTTCCCGGTCTCTCCGCTGGACTCCTACCAGGACATTCGGACCGAAATGATCCGGATAATGGAAGACATCGGGATCCGAATTGAGAAGCACCATCACGAGGTGGCGACCGCCGGACAGGCCGAAATCGACATGCGCTTCCTGCCCCTGGTCCAGATGGCCGACGCGCTCCAGTGGTACAAGTATATCGTCAAGAATGTCGCCAAGCGGCACGGCAAAACTGCCACCTTCATGCCCAAACCGATTTTTGGCGACAACGGCTCGGGCATGCACACCCACCAGTCGGTGTGGAAAGATGACCAGCCCCTGTTTGCCGGTGACGGCTATGGTGGGATCAGCGAACTCGGCATGCACTATATCGCCGGCATCCTGGCCCACGCCTCGGCCCTGTGCGCCTTTGTCGCTCCGACCGCCAACTCCTACCGGCGACTGGTGCCCGGCTTTGAGGCGCCGGTCAACCTGGCCTACTCGTCCCGCAACCGCTCGGCTGCGGTCCGCATCCCGATGTACTCGCCGAGTCCCAAGGCCAAACGCATCGAAGTCCGTTTTCCGGACCCGTCGAGCAACCCCTATCTGGCCTTCTCGGCCATGCTGATGGCTGGGCTTGACGGTGTTGAGCGCAGACTGAATCCGGGCGATCCGCTCGACAAGGATATCTACTCGCTCACCCCCGAGGAATTGGCCGGCGTGCCGTCCGTGCCCGGTTCCTTACCCGCCGCCCTCGACGCCCTGGAGAGCGACTATGAGTTCCTCCTCAAGGGCGACGTGTTCACCAAAGATGTGGTCGAGACCTGGGTTGACTACAAACGCGAGAACGAGGTCGACCCGCTCCGCCTGCGGCCCCACCCATACGAGTTCTCGCTATACTACGACGTCTAAACCGCAGCCCGTCTGACGGGAGTCAAAAAGGGGGAAGGCTTCTTCCCCCTTTTTGTTTTTTCCTTTCCGGCCCGGCGCCGGTCGAAGCCCGAACCGGTTGACAAATCCGGGCAAGTCAGGCAGACAAGAGGGGTTTTTTACTCTGCCCATGCCGCAAAAGGAGAGCTTATCATGTTATTAGACGGCAAGGTTGCCATCGTCACCGGCGCCGGTCGAGGCATCGGCCGCGAAGAAGCCCTGCTCATGGCCAAACACGGCGCCAAGCTGGTGGTCAACGATCTCGGCGGCCATTTTGACGGAACCGGCTCGGATGTCGGTCCGGCCCAACAGGTCGTCAATGAAATCAAAGCCGCCGGAGGCGAAGCGGTGGCCAATACCGAGAGCGTGACCGACTTCAAAGGCGCCAAACGGATCGTCGAACAGGCACTCGACAGCTTCGGGCAGCTGAACATTCTGGTCAACAACGCCGGCATCCTGCGCGACCGGATGATCTTCAATATGTCGGAAGAAGAGTGGGATGCGGTCATCGACGTGCACATGAAAGGCACCTTCAACTGTAGCCGCCACGCCTGTGAGTACTGGCGTGAACAGCACAAGGCGGGCAATATCCTGAACGGCCGGGTGATCAACACCTCCTCGGACGCCGGCCTGCTGGGCAGTCCCGGCCAGCCCAACTACGGTCCGGCCAAGGCTGCGGTCGCCACCATGGCGATCATCGTCGACCGCGAGATGCAGAAATACGGCGTAACCGGCAACGCGATTGCCCCGCTGGCGCGTACCCGCCTGACGGTTGACGCCACGCCCCAGACGGCCGGCCTGATGGACGCCAGAGAGGGCGAGCACGACTACTTCAGCCCCCACCACGTCGCCCCGCTGGTGGCCTGGCTGGCCAGCGATGACGCGGCCGGGGTCCACGGCGAGGTCTTCCGTGTCGGCGGCGGCTGCGTGTGGCTGATGAAGGGCTGGCACTCGGCCGGAACGGTCAAAAAGCTCGGCAACTGGGACCCGAACGAACTCGGCGACGAGCTCAAGGTCGAACTGGCCAAGGGCGGGACGGCCAAAGAAGAACTCGGCTCGGTCTTCAAATCGCTTAAATCCTGAATCCTACACTGCGGCCGCGCCCTGCGGCCGCACGTCTCCCACAGCCCCGTGACCCATCCCCATCCCTACCGCGTGCTGATCGTCTGTCACGCCAACACCAGCCGCAGCGTGATGGCCCACTCCCTGCTTGAGAAGATGCTCAAGGAACGGAACGTCGGGCATATCACCATTCGTTCGGGCGGGATTGCGATTTACGCCCGGGATCGGATGTACGCCTCGCTCGACGCCCGTTTGATTCTGCGTGAACACGGAATTCACCTGCAAGCCGAAGACTTTGTCTCGACCGACCTCAAACGCCACCGGTATCTGATCGACGAGGCCGACCTGATCCTGACCATGACCCAGGAGCAGAAAGACATGCTCGACGCCTACCCCGAGGCCGAGAGCAAACCGACCTACACCCTCAAGGAGTTTGCCGGCGAGGAGGGCGATATCGACGACCCGGCCATGCAGGGCGAAGACGCGTTTCGAGCCCGTATGGTCGAGATCCAACGCTGTCTGGAAAACTCC
The DNA here is from genome assembly GCA_011523315.1 of Candidatus Binatota bacterium. Lineage (GTDB taxonomy): Bacteria > Desulfobacterota > Binatia > Bin18 > Bin18 > JAAXHF01. The sequence continues at coordinate 22,585 of WTHE01000473.1, read as the reverse complement.
TTCGACGATCTACTCAGTTTGTCGTACCGGAACGAGGAGCCCACCTCTGTGTCTGAATCCTAGTCTTGGGGGTCGGCTTACGCTCCACTCATCCGACTGAGCCGACTTCGTAAAGAAGGGAAAATAAGGCGCGAAAACTTTTCTGTACCGCTTTTTGGTCAGCGGCGTGAAGCCGTCCGATTTTTCTGCGGACGAGACTTCTGTCTATGGTGACGAGCTTCGCGAGACGAACGAGCGTAGGCTTCGGCAGCCCTGCATTCTCCCATTCTCGGAGGACAACATCGGAGACGAAACGGAGACCGCGCAGGTGGCTCGTCATCATGGCGACCACATAGTGTTCGTCCAACCCTCTCGGCCTTGTTGTTGCAAGGATCAAGCACGGTCGTTGCTTCGTCCGGCTCAGATCCGTGAACGGGAATGGAACCAATACGATATCAAAGGGAGTCATACACCTGATCGTCCTCATTATCCCATTCTTGGAAGGATCGTTCCGCAGCTGTGAGGACGAATGTCGATTCCAGCTTATGGGCGAAATAGGATTCGAGGGCGCTCACGACAATCGCTTTTTGCGTTGTCCCTTCCCGCGCAGCCTGAACGCGCAACATCTCGACGAGCTGTGGCTGGTCGCGGAAGTCAAAACTGAGTTTTAAGGATTTCATGGTTCCTAGCTTTCTGGTTTTCCTGAAAACTGTCAACCCTGCGCCCTTGTCTGGAAAATGCCTTTGACGATCTGCTAAGCTTGGCCCATGCACACCTTTGAAAACCCGTCGGATCCCGCAATTTACGACATTCTGGCCACGCCTAAAACGATTGCCGTGATCGGCTGTTCGCCCAACCCGGACCGCGACAGCCACCAGATTGCCGCCCTACTCCAGGCCAGGGGCCACACCGTCATCCCGGTCAACCCCAACTGCCGGGAGATCCTCGGCCAGCGCTGCTACGCCAGCCTGAGCGACATTCCCGAGCCGGTCGATATGGTTGACGTGTTCCGCCGTTCGGAGTTCGTGGCTCAGATCGCCGACGAAGCCATTGCCGAGCGAGCGTCGATTCTCTGGCTCCAACTCGACGTCATTGACGAGGCCGCCGCCCGCAAAGCCCAGCAGGCCGGGCTGACGGTGGTGATGGATCGGTGTCCGGCGATTGAGTATCGCCGCCTCTTTTAGTCGCCGGGACGCGGCATGAGTTCCGACGGCTCAACTACGCTTAAAGCCTGGCAACGTCTCCGCTCTCAGATCGTCTATTCGTGTCGCATCTTCTCGCTCCGGGAAGACCATAAACGCTCCCCCCGGACCGGCCGGGGACACGATTTCTACGTCCTGGAGGCGGGCGACTGGGTGAACATCATTCCGCTGACCGCCGACGAACAGGTGGTGTTGATTCGGCAGTACCGGCACGGGGTCGAGGCCATGACGCTGGAGATTCCGGGCGGTATGGTCGATGCGGAAGACCCCTCCCCACTCCACGCCGCCCGGCGCGAGATGCAGGAAGAGACCGGCTATGACTCGGCTGAGGTGACCGCCCTGGGTGCGATCCATCCCAACCCGGCCATTCAGGCCAACCGCTGCCACAGCTTTGTGGCCCGCAACGTCCAGAAACGGTTTGAGACCCACTTTGATACGACCGAGGAAACCGAGGTCGTTCTGGTCCCGCTGGCCGATATCCCAGACCTCATTCGTCGCGGACAGATCACCCACGCCCTGGTCGTCGTAGCCTTTCACTGGTACGACCTGCTGGCCGGTAGGTCGGATTAGCGAAGCGTAATCCGACAGCACGCTGGGGGAAACACCATGAGCTATGAGACGATTGGCCTTATTGGTGGTCTATTGGCTTTTGTGATGGTCGGCGGGCCTGCCTGGCTGGTTGTCCGGTCCATGTGACTGGACAGACTCATAATCGTACGCTCAGGAATATCGCCCAAGTTGGCCACAGGTAAGCAACAGAAAGATAATCGTCCAGGCACGGGAACGACATCATGATTGGTAAGCGTTACGAGGATGCGAAGATCGCGGTTTTGGATGTATGCGAGCGGTATCTCCGCTTCCGTGGCGATACTGAGGACGGGATTGATGTCGAATTCCTGAAAACCCGTATCAAGGAAGTGGAAGACGGCCGATATGTTCTCGCTGTGGTGGGGGAAGCGAAGGCTGGGAAGTCTACACTTATCAATGCGCTCCTCGGAGAGCATGTTCTGCCGACCGGTGTCTTGCAGACTTCGAGCGTCATCGTCGAGATATGCAAGTCTGAGAAGAAATATGTCGAGGTTCACTACACCGATGGACATTCTCAAACGATGTACGACGACCCCAGCACACCTGACCTAGACGAGGCATCTGACTACCTGCGACAGGTTGGAGCGGTCAAGGATGAATACCGAAGTAGCCAGGAGCACGAGAAAGGTCGGTCCTCCACGGATATTCCTGTCAAAATCACATTTGGCTTCCCGCTCAAGTACGCCTTTGATGGATTACGTCTTGTTGACAGCCCAGGCGTCAATGCCGTAGGCGGCTTCCAGGATGCTACTCACGGGTATATCCGAGAAGCTAACGCTGTACTGTTCGTCCATTCGCTCGATTCTCCGGTTGAGAGTGCTTCCTTTGGCAACTTCGTAAATAAGGTCGTACCTGAGCACACTCGGGAGACATTATTCCTGGTTCTGACCAAAAGCGGGAAAAATTCAAGCGACGACATCGATATGAAAGTCAAAGAAGCCCGCAGACTGTACACTAAGGAGATCAACCAGGATCGAATTCTGCATGTGGACTCTCTACTCAAAATCGTTTCCGACGAGATTAAGGAATTCGGCTCTGCGACCTCACTCAAGGAGCACTACCGTCAACAAGAGCAGGATTTAAAATCAGATAAGAAGGGCGACGAAGCGAGTACTTTCGAAGCCAAACGGAGGCTGCTGAACAATGTCCTTGATGATATTGGATACGATTCCGATCGCGAGGTCGTTCAGTCTGAACTGCGCAAATTATCGAACTTCGACGAAATGGAGCGCCTTATTGACGATTTCTCAAGCCGGGCGCCGTGGATTCAACTCTCGGGTCTTCTCGATTCAGTGAAGAGTGGATACAGCAACCAGACCGCGCACTATGAACAGGATCTCGCCGTGTGGGAAAAGAAGAAGAAAAACCCGCAGACCTTCGAGAACGATATCAACGAGTATCGGGGCCAGTTGGACGAGTATCAATTCTCGATGAACGAGTTCGGTCGGGAGGTCAAGAAGAACTACAGCGGAACGAGTGCCTCGTATCATCAGAAACTTAAAAAGATCAGAGACGAGCATATCAGCCAAATTAGGAGCGCAGCATCTCTCGACGCAGCCAAAAGGGAGCTTGAAAACTTTAGCAACTCAATCCGCTCGCTCTGCGATGACGTGGCGGCGGAGATAAGGATTCGATTCAAAGAGGAGTCAGAGCGACTAGGAGGGGAATTCAAGGCCAAGTATAGTATCACCATGCCGACTGTCGATACTTCGGCTATTGATATCAAAGCAAAGAAAGAAGCGTACAGCAGATATGACGTGCCGAGAAGTCCCAGAGGAGCCTGGGAATGGACGCAGAAAATATTCACTCTCGGCCTAAAGAAATTCACAGAGGAGAAAACCAAGTATAGCGACAACAAACATCTGTCTAACTTCCAAAGCGACGCCACGAAAATCATAGAGGAGAAATCGGAGGACTGCCCGAATCTCGTGTCAAGTCTCGTCGCTAACTACGAGAAGAGCTTCCGGTCAGATCTGAAGACCCTGATCGCTTCGCGCACAAGAACGCTGAAGGACATCGAGAAGAGCAAGGCCGAGAACGCCCAGATATTAGCAGACATTGCTGTCACAAAGCAGAAAGAAGAAGACATCGCGACTGAGGTGACTCGGATCAACGACATGTTGGGGGATATCCGATGAACCGTCGAGCGACAAAGCGGATCACGGAAGATACACGCGAGGAGTTTAACAAGCTGCGCGAGAATTTGAGCCGCCATCTTGAAGCCGGTGCGGATGTTGATCAGGAGCGGTGGCGGCTTGTTAATCACGCGCCGACGCTGGTCGTTGCGAAGACTCAGCTTCTTCTCGACACCTTGCTGAACTACCTGATGGAGGATGCAATAGCAGCATTAGCCGACGCCCCGACGGCGGTCAAAAATGAATTCTATGACCTCGACCTACAGAGTCGCATCAAGGAATCTTTCTCTCTAGAGCCTGAATCTCTGGAATTTTCATTTGACCCGCGGGTGATAGCTGGTGGGGTTGCGACAGGTGTGACAGCCTCCGTCGGCGTACTCATGACCGCGCTGTTGCTGAGCGGACTTATCCCTCGCCTCGTGGGAGGAGCAGCCATCCTTGTCGCTTCTGCGGCCGCCTTCCGAATCGCTCACACAGCCACCGCCAGCACCGCTCTCCAGCGGCTCCGGAACGAGGTGAACGATTACGTGACGCAATCAGAGCAACAGGTATCTTCATGGCTGGAAAATGTTGAAGAATACTTTGTCACAGCCTTCGAGGAATTTCAGGACGGTGGGAAACGAGCGAAGGAGGAAATAGCCTAGTGGATCAAGGCATTGAGATAGAAAAGGCTGTCCGTGAGATGCTCCCCTTTGTGGAGGCGTCTCCTGGTGACGCCCTTGCTCCCTACATAGAGGCCGCCCCAGCCAAGGCCGGGGGATTGCTCCGTAGATTCTATCTTTTCAGAGCTTCCTCAGCGGTTTTACCTGACGATATAGACGATACTCAGCGATTCATCGAGCAGCGCTACCGAAGCGTCCTGTCTGCCGCCCACAGTGCAGGATGGACCGTTCTCACCGCAGCCGTTGGCTCCCGTTCTGGTGTTTCGCTCTATCTCGGCTTCATGACGGCAGGCGATACGGGTGAAAGTGATCCGTATGTGTTCGAGCGGAGACTAAGAGGTCTGCTTCCCGGTCTCAACCTTCAGTTCGAGGAGACGACAACCGTTGAGTCCTTCACAGCAGGTAAGACCCATGGTGGGCTCATTGCCGGTATACCCACGCTCAAGATTGACGACGAACGGCAGCACTTCAGTCTCCCCGCCATATTGAGGGCCATGTACGGAGAGGAATACACATTGCTCTTGATATCTCGGCCAGTGGCGCGGGGCGAGCTAACCGGGCAACTGCGCGCTGTCTGGGATGTACAGGATAAATGCCACAAGATGTCGCGGCGCACGAGTCAACGTGAAGGTGGCGAGTCACATTCATGGCATGAGGACAGGACCGAAGGCGCAGCACGCTCAAGGACAACAACAGAAGGTCCTCACATCGTCTCGCGGCTGAAAAGCATGATCGTTGGCGGCCAGCTCTCAGAATCCCGCCAGAAGACAGTAAACCAAGGCAAGACGATAGGCATCGGAGGTGAGTATCATTGGAGCGAGAGTCTTTCACGGGAGGAGCAGAACAGCATGGCGCTGGAGCTAGAACGCCTTGCCCAACACCACGGCGACCGGCTGATGAAGGCAGCCAATGTCGGCTTGTGGGAGACCTCCATTACCTTTGCTACAACCACACAGCCTGGACGCGACATTCTGGCCGGTGCCCTGTTGGGAGAATTGGCCAAGCCCAGTACCGACGCAGTCCCTCCGCGTGCATATCCCGCGGACCTCAACAGTGACCGCCCGTTACTTCTCCCTAAGGAAGACAAGGTGAGTCCCGTATTCCCACGCAGCCTCGCGTCCTATCTGACCAGCGAAGAGTTGGCATCTATATCCGCGCCACCATCCGAGGACCTGCCTGGATATGAGATTCGTCGGACACCCGCCTTGAGCCTAACGGATGCTCACCCCATCGCGCTTGACGAGGGCCATTCCCTGGGTCATGTCTGCGACCACGGCCGTCCACTTGAAGGCGTTGACGTGCGTCTCGGTCCGACCGGTCTCGCAAAGCACTTGTTCGTGTGCGGCCTGACAGGCGCAGGAAAGACCACGACCGTCAAGGAAATCCTGGCAGCGTCTGATGTCCCTTTTCTCGTATTGGAGTCGGCGAAGCGAGACTATCGCCAACTGCTCGGTTGCCCCTCGCTGGAAGGACAATTGCGTATCTACACACCTGGAGATACCTCAATCGCACCACTAAGATTGAACCCTTTCCATATCATGCCTGGTGTGCCGGCGGGCGTTCATATCGACTATCTCAAGGCAATTTTCAACGCCAGCTTTTCGCTCTACGGCCCTATGCCGTACATTGTCGAGCAGTGTCTTCACAACATCTATCAGAAGCGCGGATGGGACCTGACTACTGGCACGCATCCGCAACTCTCCGACCCCGACGGTCAACCGGATGAACAACGGTACGAAGAGAAAGAGTCACGATGTTACTTCCCGACCCTTCTCGACTTACGGGACGAGGTTGAGGAACATGTCCAGTCTCGGCTGGATTACAAAGGAGAACTCTCGGACAATATCAGGACGGCCATCATCACTCGGCTAGATAG
>WTHE01000473.1:0-16043 GCA_011523315.1 Candidatus Binatota bacterium | reverse complement strand
ACAAAGGAGAACTCTCGGACAATATCAGGACGGCCATCATCACTCGGCTAGATAGCCTTGCGGTGGGTTCCAAGGGTCAGCTGTTCAGTTCATCAAAACCGCCCGATATCAAAGGTTGGCTGGATCATCCGACTGTGTTTGAGTTGGAAGCTCTCTCAGACGATGACGACAAGGCATTCCTCGTCGGATTGCTTCTCACGTTCATCAGCGAGTACCGCCAAACCAAAGACCCTGCTCGTGATCCGTATGCTCCAAGACGGGAGTCCGAGCTACGACATGTTCTTGTAATTGAGGAGGCACATCGTCTCCTCAAGAACGTTGCTCAAGAGCGCCAGACCGAACATCTCGGCAACCCGCGTGGCAAAGCCGTTGAGTTCTTCGCAAACGTGATCTCCGAGATGCGTTCGATGGGCCAAGGGGTGGCTGTGGTCGAGCAGATTCCGTCGAAACTGCTGCCCGATGTCATCAAGAACACGAACGCCAAAATTGTCCATAGGTTGGTGTCGCGCGACGATCAGGCTCTACTCGCCTCGACCCTCGGTTTGGAAGAACGGGAGGCGATCTACCTCACATCTCTCCAGACCGGTCATGCACTCTACGCAAGAGAGGGGATGCAACGACCGATCGAAGTCAAAATCAAGCAATCCGTTCCTCAGCGGAAAGTCAGTGATGAGAGGGTCCATAGAGAGATGCTTCCGCACGCAGCCGCAGATGCCGATGACGAGGCTGATGCGATGGCTGTCCGGCATACTCTGGGTCTGGATGGATACGCCTTAGTCTCGCAACTCCTTTGCACACTTGCGTGCGGCGAATCGTCAGAGTGTCCGAGCTATACAGATAACGCCGTGGCGCAGGTAAATTCCTTGCTTCTTCAGCGCAATCACAGAAGCTCAGAGTCATCCATAAAGAGCTTCCTGAGCACCGGTATCGTTGAACTGCTGGCGAACGGCGCCTTTCGTTTGAAAGACGGCTCGATGCGCACAATCACTCCCCTCGCCACTGCGCTGCTGGACGGCGAGGAAGAGGCTGGCCGCGCCTTTCAACAACGGATTGCGCAAGGATGGGGTGTGACAGACGCACGAGATGAAGCGATACGCCGGATATGTGAACTCGCTCTCGACCGAGCGCTCCGGGCGAGGATTGCGGTGGACGATGTTGCTGCTGTAAACCAAATCGCTGGAACCTACTTCATCGCGGATATCCCAAACGTGCAACGGGAAATCACAGAACAAGTCATGACCCGGCTTGGAGGAACAACGTGGAACCTCTGACCGCTGCAACTGCAATAGCGGAGGCTGCCGCCAGAAAGGCGCTAGCCGAAGCAACAGTCGCTCAAGGCGTCCGTGAGGTCGCAGCCGAGACGGCAGAGACGCTTGTTAGCGAACAAGGGCTGCTCCAACAACTCGATACGCTCAGGTTCGACTCAATCGAAGCCCTTGCTGCACGCAATGAAGCCGCCCTAAGGGAATTCTCGCAGATTGAGGCCAATCGAGTATCCGGCGCTGCGCGGGAAGAGGCAGTAGCCAGCGAATTAGCGGACAAGTACCCCGCAGAGAACGGCTACCACATTGAGAGAGAATGTTTTCTTCGTGATGAGACAGGCAAGATTACCGTCGATCCGAATACGGGCGAGAGTCGTCGGATTGATTTCGAGATCATCAAGGACGGAGAGATCGTCAAGTCAGTCGAAGTGACTTCCGAAACAGCAGAGAAGACAGCTCAACTGGCAAAAGAAGAACGCATCCGTGACACTGGAGGCAACTATATCGAAGATCGGCGCACCGGTGAGTTAGTCCGCTTCGCTCCAGACGTGCAAACGGAAGTCATACGGAGGGCGTGATGGGAAGTAGGGCGACGTATGACAAGGTGTCCTGGCACTTTCCAGATGGGAAGAATTGTCCCAGCCTGGATGCCGCGAAGGTCCACTTCAATGTCGTGATGCATTGGCTTGAGTCCCGGAACTTGCTGTCTGCGGAAGGTCGTGAGGCCATGCAGATCGGTATTGACTCGGACTTTTCTCTCACCTCCTACATGCTCACCGATAAGGGCAGCCAACTCCTGGCAACGTGCTATGCGGAGTGGGCGAGTACCGTACGGTATGGCATACAACCATCCATGAGATTGCTGGAAGATTGCTTGCGGAGGATCGAGAGCGGCAACTGAGACATTGGCCGCCTCGTCCCCATGTTCCGGTCTGATTTGTCAGCTATGAGACAGGTCTGTACCAACGAACGGTTTTCCCCCATATGCCCTATCCCAGCCGTTCGCGCACCAGCCGGCCCATCTCCTTGCAGCCGACCAGACGACACTCGGGCTGGGCAATATCGGGCGTGCGGTAGCCTTCGGACAGGGCTGCATCGACCGCGGCCTCAATCGCCTGAGCGGCGTCTTCGTGCTGAAACGACAGACGCAGCATCAGGGCCGTGGATAGCAGGGCGGCCAGGGGGTTGGCCTTGTCCTGGCCAGCAATATCGGGCGCGGTACCGTGGATGGGCTCGTACAGCCCCCGCGAACCCTCACCTAAGGAGGCCGAGGGCAGCAGGCCCATGGAGCCGGCGATCATCGACGCTTCGTCGGTCAGAATATCGCCGAACATGTTCTCGGCGGCAATCACATCGAAATCGCGCGGCCGACGGATGAGATGCATGGACATGGCATCGACCAGGACATCCTCGTATTCAACGTCCGGGTAGTCCTTGGCCACCTCATTGGCGACCTCGCGCCACATCCGCGAGGTCGCCATGATGTTGGCCTTGTCCACCGAGGTGACCTTTTTGCGGCGTTTGCGGGCCAGCTCAAACGAGGTGCGCATCACCCGCTCGACCTCCCCCTCGGTATAGAAAATCGTGTCCACGGCTTCACGGCCGTCCGGTCCGGTCCGGCGCTCGCTCGGCCGACCGTAGTACACCCCGCCGGTCAGCTCACGCACGACAATCAGATCTACTCCGTCCAACACCTCGGGCTTGAGAGTTGAAGCGTGGACCAGATGCCGGTTGACCTGGAGCGGGCGTAGATTGGCGTACAGGCCAAGCTCTTTGCGCAGTCCCAGAATGGCCTGCTCGGGCCGGACCGCAGACTGCGGGTCGTCCCACTTGGGGCCGCCGACCGCGCCGAGCAGGACCGCATCGCTCTCGGTGGCGACCCGCAGCGCAGAGTCGGTCAGAGCCACGCCGTGGGCGTCAATCGAGCAGCCGCCGGCCAGGGCCTGTTCACAGGCCAGGTTCAGGCCAAAGCGTTTTTCAACGAGCGTGAGGGTTTCCAGGGCCTCGCCAATCACCTCAGGGCCGATGCCGTCACCGGCAAAGACCGCAATTTTGTGGGCCATGCTGTCTCCTTCTTTTCATACAAGTGTAGGTCGGTGGGCCGCTGCCTAGGGCCCCTCCCGGCCGGCGGCCGTCTGGCTCTGATAATAGCGCTCACGGTGGGCGAGTTTGTTGAGCGCGTTCACAAAGGCCAGGGCGCTGGCCATGATGATATCGGTGTGGGAGCCCTGACCGTTGACCGAGGTGCCGTTCTCACGGATCATGCACGACACCTCGCCCTGAGCGTCGGCGCCGCCGGTAATCGCCTTGACCGTATAGCGCTCGAGCTGGGGGTCGAGACCGGCAATCTTGGTCACCGCCTTGAAACAGGCGTCGACCATGCCGTCGCCGGCCGCGCTGTCGACGATCTCGTCCTCGCCGACCTTCATTTTGACGGTAGCGTGGGGCACGGCCATGCTTGACGAGGTCACATTCAGATACAGCAGCTCGTACTGATCCGGCAGCCGGACGGTCTCCTCGGTGACGATGGCGATCAGGTCCTCATCGTAGACGTTCTTTTTCTTGTCGGCCAAGGCTTTGAAACGCGCAAAAGCCTTGTTCATGTCGGTCCCGGTGTAGTCAATGCCCAGGGTTTGCAGCCGGTCGACAAAGGCGTGGCGCCCGGAGTGCTTGCCCAGGACCAGCTTGTTGCTAGCCAGCCCGATGGTCTGGGGCTGCATGATCTCATAGGTCAGCTTGTTCTTCAGCACCCCGTCCTGGTGAATACCGGCTTCATGGGCAAACGCGTTCGCCCCGACCACCGGTTTGTTGAGCGGGACGGTAATGCCCGTAATCTGTGATAGCAGTTGGCTGGACGGATAGATCTGCTCGGTGACGACACGGGTGGTGACATCCTGAAAGACGTCTCCGCGTGTCTTGAGCGCCATGACGACCTCTTCCATTGAGGTATTGCCGGCCCGTTCGCCGATACCGTTGATCGTACACTCGACCTGGCGCGCGCCGTGCTGGATTGCGGACAGCGAGTTGGCCACCGCCAGCCCCAGATCGTTGTGGCAGTGGGCGCTCCACTTGACCGTTTCGCCACCGGGCACGGTGTCACGCAGAAAGGTGAAGAGCTGGCCGTACTGTTCGGGTACCGCATAGCCGGTGGTATCCGGCACATTGACGGTGACCGCCCCGGCCTTGATGACCTCGCCAAAAATCTCGACCAGGTAATCGGGGTCGGTCCGCGATGCGTCCTCGGCCGAAAACTCGACATAGTCGAGGTATTTTTTGGCGTAGCTGACCGCCCAGACCGAGGCGTCGAGCGCCTCTTGGCGGCTCATCATCAGCTTGTGCTTGAGGTGGATATCCGAGGTCGCGATAAAAATATGAATGCCGGGATTCTTGGCGCGCTCGACCGCCTGAATCGACCGTCGGATATCGTCCTCCTTGGTCCGCGACAGACTTAAGACGATCGGCGTCGGCATCAGTTCGGCAACCCGTCTGACCGACTCAAAATCTCCCTCTGATGACGCGGCAAACCCGGCTTCGACCACATCAACGTTCAACTTTTCGAGCTGACGGGCGACCATGACCTTCTCCTCGATATTCATGGTAGCACCGGGCGACTGCTCACCGTCACGCAGTGTGGTATCAAAAATCTGGACAATCTCCCGTTCCATAGCGGTCCTCCTTCGATGTCACAAAAAAAGGGCTGCGAGGTATCCCGCAGCCCTTTGACGAAAACGAGGCCACAGGCTGAGAATCCCGCCCGTGGTCCCCGACAGCTCTTGTGTTTACGCGTGTCTCTTGGAACCAGCAGACGGGGTGCTAAGCAGCAGGCTTAGCAGCAGGCCACGCCCCAGTTCATCGAACAGTCCAAGAGTCATGCTGTGCGTCATCATCCTATTTCCGTTACAGACTGTATCCCGGCATCTATAACGGACCTTCCTTATCCGTGTCAAGCGTCTGCAGCGGACGAACGTTTTCCGGCGGGGGGGCGGACGGCGCCTTTTTCAGTTTGCCCAACCCGAGCCGACCCAGCCGGACCATCAGCCACAGCGGCCCAGAGGCGGCATAACACCAGAAACCGCCAAACAGCATGACGTGCGGCTGGGCGATCATGATCTGAATCGCAATGATGGACAGCAGCAGCAGCCAGAAAGGCTTGCGGTCGCGCAGCTTGAGTTCCTTGAAACTGTAGTAGCGAATATTGCTGACCATCAGACCGGCCAGGGTATAGATCAGCACCAGCGGGGCAATCTGCTTGGCGCTGCTCCCGGCTCCACCCAGAAAATCGTCCAGCAGGACGGTCGTGGCCACCACCGCCGAGGCGGCAGGAATCGGCAGGCCGACAAAATGGGTCTTATCCGCGGTTTCAGACTTGACATTGAAGCGGGCCAGCCGTAGCGCCCCACAGGTGACATACAGGGCTGCGGCCAGCCAGCCCCAGACCTGCCACGACTCGAGCGCCCAGCAGTAGGCCAGCACACCGGGCGCCACCCCGAAGGCGACCAGATCGGCCAGCGAGTCATACTCGACGCCGAATTTACTCGAGGTCTTGGTCAGCCGGGCGATACGCCCGTCAAGCCCGTCAAAGACCATGGCGACCAGCATCGCAATCGCGGCAAACACATACGCCTCGCCCAGGGTGGCAATAATGGCGTAGAAGCCGCAGAACAGCCCACCGGTGGTAAACAGGCTGGGCAGCAGGTAGACCCCTTTGCGCAGTGGCGGGCCCATTTTGCGTCGCGGCAGGGAGCGCAGCTTTGTCTGGGGGGTGGCCTGTGTCATGCCGTTTCGCTCCTTCCGTCTTCGCCGGTGGTCGGAGGATAGACCGCCAGAATTGTCTCGCCGGCCTTCACCCGCTGTCCGACCTCAACTTTCAGTGCGACCTGGGGTGGACAGTACACATCGACCCGAGAGCCAAACATGATCATGCCGTAGCGCGCGCCCTGTTCGACCCGCTCGCCGCCTTTCAGCCGACACACGATCCGTCGGGCCAGGATACCGGCAATCTGGACCAGCGCAATCCTGCCGCCCTGTTCGTCCCGGATGGTCACGGCATTCTGCTCATTGACCTCGGCCGCTACTTGGGCAAAGGCCGGACGAAATTTTCCGGGCTGATAGCGGACCGCCTCGATCCGGCCCGAGACCGCCAGGCGGTTCACATGCACGTCGAGCGGCGACATGAAAATACCCACGCGAATGGTCGGGGCGGGCAAAAAACGGGGGTCCTGACACGGCTGCTCAACCGTCACGACCCTGCCGTCGGCGGGCGCAACAATGAGGCGCTGTCCCTCGGGAGGCGTGCGGTTCGGGTCACGAAAGAAATAGGCGACGAACAGACACAGGAAGAAGACCCCCAGGCTGGGAATACGAAACTCAAGCAGACCGAGGATCAGCGAGGCCGAACCGAGACCGAAGATCCAGGGATATCCCTGTGGCGCAAAGTGCATACGCGGGGCACCGGGCCTTCGACCCGGCGCCGCACCCCTAATTTTTCGCCTTATCCACCAGGCGGTTCTGCTGCATCCAGGGCATCATGCCCCGCAGATGGGCGCCGACCACCTCGGACTGATGGCCCTTGGCCGCCTCGCGCAGGGCGTTGAAGTTGGGCGAGCCGGAGCGGTGTTCGGCAATCCACTCATCGGCAAACTTGCCGGACTGGATATCGGCCAGGATCCCCTTCATGGCCGTGCGCGTCTCCTCGCCGATGACCCGCTTGCCGCGGGTCATGTCGCCGTATTCGGCAGTATTGCTGACCGAGTAGCGCATATTGGTGATGCCGCCCTCATAGACCAGATCGACGATCAGCTTCATCTCGTGGATGCACTCAAAGAAGGCCATCTCCGGGGCATAACCGGCTTCGACCAGGGTCTCGAAACCGGCCCGCATGAGTTCGGTGACGCCGCCGCACAGCACGGTCTGCTCCCCAAACAGATCGGTCTCGGTCTCTTCCTTGAACGAGGTCTCCAGAATCGCCGCCCGGCCGCCACCAATGGCCGAGGCGTAGGCCAGAGCAATATCCTTGGTGCTGCCCGACGGATCCTGGGCGATGGCGATCAGACACGGCACGCCCTGGCCCTTTTCAAACTCGCTGCGCAGCAGATGGCCCGGCCCCTTGGGCGCGACCATGAAGACGTTCACGTCGTCCGGCGGGACGATCTTTTTGAAATGGATGTTGAAGCCGTGGGCACAGGCCAGGCAGGTCCCCGGCCGCAGCCCGGCTTTGATATCGGCCGCATACATCTCGCTGGCGACCTCGTCTGGAGTCAGGATCATGATGATGTCGGCCTCTTTGGCCGCCTGGGCGACCTCCTGGACCAGAAAACCGGCGTTTTCGGCCTTGGGCCACGAGCCGCTGCCCGACTTCAGCGCGATCCGCACGTCCATGCCGCTGTCACGCAGGTTGAGCGCGTGGGAGTGGCCCTGGCTGCCGTAGCCGACAATGGCGATCTTCTTGTCCTTGAGCAGGGACAGGTCGGCGTCTCTGTCGTAGTAAATGTTCATGCTGCCTTCTCCTTGTGGATTTTTCGCTTGTTGAGTTCCAGCGTCTCGCCCCCGTTGGCGGCCGACAGCACCTGCACACCGCGCTGGATGGCAACCCTGCCGGTGCGGACCACTTCCCGGACGCCGAGCGGTCTGAGCAGTTCCAGAATGGCTGTAATCTTGCCTTCGTCTCCGGTCACCTCAATGACGTAGGAACGCGGACCCGCGTCAACGACCTTGGCCCGGAAGATACTGACGATATTGAGCACCTCGCTGCGCGCCCGCTCATCCGGCGCCACCTTGATGAGCGCCATCTCACGCTCGACGTGCGGGCTGTCCTGAAAATCGACCACCTTGATGACGCAGATCAGCTTATGCAGCTGCTTGGTGATCTGCTCGACGACCTGATCGTCGCCGTCGGTGACCAGGGTAATCCTGGACACGGTGTCATCGGTCGTTTCAGCAACGCACAGACTGCTGATATTGAAATTTCGGCCGCTGAACAGACCGGCCACCCGGGCCAGGACGCCGGCTTCGTTTTCGACAAGTATGGAGATAGTGTGGCGCATACGGTTTTCGGCGTGGGGAAGGGTGTGGGAGAAAGTGAGGGGGGACCGCTCCCGCTCCCCCCTCACACAGACTCACACGGCGGGAAAAGTCGCGAAGCGTTCAGGCTGCGGTCCGTTGTCGGTGACGGGCCAGAATCTGCATGATGCGGTCTTTTCCGGCCAGTTTCTGTTTTTGAATCCGCTTCTCCTCGAGCTCCTCCTGCTCGGTCAGGTGGGTCTGTTGGCGGAGCTGTTCAAGGCGGTGCTTGAGCTGTTGGTGTTCTTCGTAGCAGCGGCGCAGCTCGGGATCGGTATCGATCAACGAGCGGATCAGCTCTTCTTCTTTCACTTCCATACGGCCCCTCCTGAGGCTTGGGCAACGCCCCGACTGTAATACAGGCGGACTCGGCTTGTCAATGTCACACCCGGCTATGCGTCCTGGGCTTGCTTGGACTCCTGGACGATCTTGTCGGTCAGATGGTGGGGGACCTCTTCGTAGTGCGAAAACGCCATCTCAAAGGTTCCCCGGCCACTGGTCATCGACCGCAGATCGGGCGCGTAGGTCAGAATCTCAGCCATTGGCACGGCGGCCTGAATGACCTGATTGTGGCCTTTGGCATCAACATTGTTCAGCCGTCCCCGGCGGCGATTCAGGTCGCCCGTGATGTCGCCGGTATACTCCTCGGGAACGGTGATCTCCATCTGCATGATCGGCTCCAGAATGACCGGCTTGGCCTTTTCCAGGGCGTTCTGAATACCGATTGAGGCGGCGATCTGGAAGGCCATATCGGACGAATCCACCTCGTGGTAGGACCCGTCGTACAGCGTCACCTTGACATCGACGATGGGATAGCTGGCCAGAAAGCCCTTGGCCAGGGCGCCGACCGCCCCTTTTTCCACCGACGGGATATACTGGCGCGGGATCGCCCCGCCCCGAATCTTATCGACAAATTCAAAACCGGTGCCGCGCGGCAGGGGTTCCAGCTTGATCCAGGTGTCCCCGAACTGCCCGCGTCCACCGGACTGCTTCTTGAGCCGCCCCTGGGCCTCGGCCGTGCCGTTGACCGTCTCGCGGTAGGGGACTTTCGGAGCCTTCAGCTCTACCTCGACTCCGTAGCGCCGCTTGAGCTTGTCGACCACGACTTCGATGTGGAGCTGGCCGGCGCCGGAAATCAGAATATCGTTCGACTGGGCATCACGGTCAACCTTGAGCGCCATGTCTTCCTCGGCCAGGCGGCTCAGAGAAGACAGGATTTTTTCCTCGTCGCCGCGGGCCTTGAGCCCCAGGGCAAAAGAAATCGCCGGGGAAAACTCCGTCATCGGCGGCAGCACAATCGGCGCCTTCTCGTCACACAGCGTATCCCCGGTACGGGTCTCCTTGAGCTTGGCAATGGCCACCACCTGACCGGGCAGGGCCGAGGCCACGGGCTGTTGTTTTTTGCCGTCCAGACCAAACAGCTGGCCGAGCCGCTCTCTGGCATCACGGCTCGCATTATACGCCACCGAGTCGCTGGCCAGCGTGCCCGAACACACCCGCACCAGGGACAGACGACCGGTCGGCGAGTCCAGGGTCTTGAACACCCGAGCCGAAAACGGCGCGGCCGGATCGGGCGCCCGCTCCTCATCGTCCTGGCTTTTGGGATGTTTGCCGGTCACCGCCGGCGTCTGGTCGGGCGAGGGCAGATAGGCGACCAGGGCATCGAGCAGGGGCTGGACGCCGGCGCACTGCCCACCCGACACGCACAGCACGGGGTACAGCTGGGCGGCGGCAACCGCCCTGGCCAGGCCCTGTTTGAGTTCGTCGGTGGTGATGTCCTCACCTTCGAGGTAGCGGTTGAGAAGATCGTCGTCGAGTTCGGCAATCGCCTCGACCAGTTGCTCACGCCGGGTATCGGCCTCGTCCTGTACCTCGGCGGGGATCTCCTGCTCCTCAACCGCCCCATTATCCCCGCTGAACATCAGCGCCTTCATCGTCAGCAGGTCCACCACGCCGCTGAAGTCGGCCTGAGAACCGATCGGGATCTGGACCGGCACGAACTGGCCTTCGAGGGTGTCGCTCAGCCCGCTGAGGGCGGTCTCCAGACTGCCCTCTTCACGGTCCAGGCGCGACAGGCACACCAGCCGGGGCAGCTGCAACAGGTTGGCCCAGCCCCACACGCGTTCGCTCTCGACCTTGAGTTGGCCGGCCGGACCGGCCACAAACACCGCTCCGCTCATGGCCTCCATGGCGTAGCGCGTGTCGGACAAAAAGTTGGCCATGCCGGGTGGGTCAAGGAGGCAGATGGCGTGGCGCTGCCAGCTGAGGGAATGGGCGGCGGTGGACAGCGAGGCTTTGCGACGGATCTCCTCGGGCTCAAAATCAAACACCGAGTTGCCGTCATCGACCCGGCCCTGACGGGTCGTGGTGCCAGAGGCGTACAACAGGGCTTCGGCCAGGGTTGTTTTCCCCGCTCCCCCCTCAGCCAAGAGACCAATAGTACGAATGCGGCGGATGTCATCAGCCATCGGAGCCCTCCTGTGTGTCGCGGCCGGGACGCGGTCGGCGGCGCCCCGTGTCAGTGGTTGCGTTCATATAAAATACGGAGCCCGGCCAGGGTCAGGAACTCGTCTATCGCTTCGATGGTGGACGATTCGTCGGCAATCAATTCGGCAAATCCTCCGGTGGCAATGACCCGGGCGCGGCTGGTGTTCTCGCGGCGAATCCGATCCACCATGCCGTCAACGAGCGCGGTATATCCATAACAAATCCCCGACTGGATTGCATGCACGGTGTTGCGGCCGACCACCTTGGGCGGTTTGGTCAGCTCCACCCGGTACAGCTTGGCCGTCTTGGTATACAGGGCGTCGAGGGAAATCCCGACGCCGGGCACAATCGCACCGCCTAGGTACTCGCCGTTGGCCGTCACATAGTCAAACGTGGTCGCGGTGCCAAAATCAACCACGATTGTGGCCTCCTGATAGCGCTCATAGGCGGCCACGGCGTTCACAATCCGGTCCGCGCCCACCTCGCGTGGCACGTCGTACAGGATCGGCATGCCGGTTTTGGTGCCGGGACCGATAATCAGCGGAGAGCGCTGAAACAGGGCGTGACTCAGGTCTTCAACAACCCGAATCATCGGCGGCACCACGCACGACACGACAATGCCCTCAATCGCCCCAAACGTAATGTCGGAAGCCGTAAAGACGCTGCTCAGCAGCACGCCGTACTCGTCCGAGGTGCGTCCGGCATCGGTCGTCAGACGCCAGTGATGGCTGAGCGTATCGTGCTGATAGATGCCGAGCACGGTGTGGGTATTGCCCACGTCAATCACGAGGATCATGTGTTCCACCCTGTTGATACCCGCCGACCACGCTGACCTCACCCGCCACCACCCGGCGTGGCGTCTCGCTTGTCTGCTCCCGCACCAGCAAGGCTCCGTCCGTATCCAGGCCCAAGACCGTCCCGCTGATCGCCTCGCCCTGGGCGGCGACCGCAATCTGGCGGCCGATCAGGTCGGCGGCGTAGCGCTCCCAGGCTGCGCGCAGAGCCGGAAAGCCTTCTTCTAACCAGAGAAGATAGGCTTGCTCAAGGTGGGTCAGCAGGCTGGCGGCGAAGGCGGCGCGCTCAACCGGCGTACCGGTCACCACAAACAGCGAGGACGCTTTGTCGCGCAGCTCTTGGGGAAACGCCTCAAGCCGGGCGTTGAGATTCACCCCAATGCCAAGAATGAGGGCCTGCAAGTGCTCGCCCCGGGTCTGCATTTCGGCCAGGATGCCGCACACCTTTTTGCCCGAGAGCAACACATCGTTGGGCCATTTGATGGCCGGGGGCGGCCCGTCCAGCCCGGCAATCGTGTCGGCCACCGCCACCGCAGCCACCAGATTGATCTGGGGAGCCAGACTGGCGGCGATAGGCGGGCGCAGAATAAGCGAGCAGTACAGGTTCACCCCGGCCGGCGAGACCCAGCTGCGACCGAGGCGACCCCGGCCGCCGGTCTGGGCGTCGGCGACCACCAGCGTGCCTTCGGCCGCGCCCTCGGCGGCCAGCTGCATGGCGTAGGTATTGGTCGAGTCAATCGTCTCAAAGAAATGGAGCGGTCTGCCAAGCAAACGCGTCTTGAGTCGGCTTCCGACGGCAACACCAAAGTCTGGTTCGGACATGGCTGAGGACTCCTGACCGGGGGCGCCTCAGGTCTGGGGCGACACCGCCATACTCAGGTCAACGGCCGGAGCGGAGTGGGTCAGGGCGCCGACCGAGATGAAATCCACCCCGGTCTGGGCGACCTCCCGAACCCGCTCCAGGCTCATATTGCCCGAGGCTTCGAGCAGGGCGCGACCTCCTACCAGCTGGACTGCGTCCCGCATGTCTCGGGTCGTCATGTTGTCCAGCAGCAGGATGTCGGCCTCGGCCGCCAACGCCTCACCGACCTGTTCCAGGCTGGTACATTCGACCTCAATCCGCAGCAGGGCCGAGGCCCGCTGCCGGGCCTGACGGACGGCCGGCCCCACCCCGCCGCACACGCTGATGTGGTTGTCCTTGATCAACACCCCGTCGTCCAAACCCATCCGGTGGTTCGTTCCCCCGCCCTGGGTCACGGCATATTTATCCAGCAACCGAAACCCCGGCAGGGTTTTGCGCGTGTCGATGATCGTGCAGGCGGTGCCGGCAACCGCCTCGACAAAGCGCCGGGTCAGGCTTGCCACACCGCACATGTGCTGGAGAAAATTCAGCACGGTCCGCTCGGCCATCAACAGACCGGCCGCCCGACCCCACACCTCGGCCACCACGCTGCCTGGTTCGACTGCGGTGCCTTCGCCAAGCCGCAGGCTGACCTTGGCGTTCGGATCCACGGCCTGCAACACCCGCTCAATCAGGGGCAGTCCGGCAAGGGTGAGCGCCGCTTTGGCGGTGATGCGTGCCTCGGCCGGACACTCGGCCGGAATGGTCGCTGCGGTGGTCACGTCACCCCGGCCGAGGTCTTCCTCAAGGGCGGTGGCGATCAGACGGGTCACGGCAGGATGATCAAAAGGATGCATGGATTTTACCCCAGGGCGCTCAGGTTGGCGTGCAGGGTCGCCAGCTGTGACTCCATGTCCGCCAGCCGGCCCCGTTCTTTGGCCACGACCTCGGGCTTGGCCCGAGATACAAACTTCTCATTGGCCAGTTTCTTGCGCGTGCCCTCCAGGCTACCGGTCAGTTTTTTGATCTGGCCGGCCAGCCGGACGCGTTCTTTCTCCACGTCAACCACCCCCAGCACATAGACCTCGACCTCACCCACCACCGCAGTTGCCGCATCGGTCGTTCGCTCTACATCGGGGCCAATCTGCACGGACTCGACCCCGGCCAGGGAATGCAGGTGGGCCGTCCCGGCCTGGAGCATGCGGGCGGGCGGCGCGTCCGCAGCCTCGACCTTGATGCGGACCGCCAGGGTGTGCCTGGGCGCGACCGTATACTGGCTGCGAATATCACGGATCGCCCGGATCGTCTCGCGCACAAAGTCAAGCTCGTGTTCAAGCCGGGTGTCCTGCCAGTCGGCATGAGCACGGGGCCAGGCCGCCGTGGCCAGCAGCTGCGGGCTCGGCAGGGCTTGGTCAATCCCGCGCTGCGGCGTCTGTTCGTTGAGCCGTTGCCACAGAAACTCGGTCAAAAACGGAATAAACGGGTGCAGCAGGCGCAGGACCTGATCGATGGCAAAGGCCAGCACCTGATGGGCCGTATCGGCCTCCCCAGCCTCGCGCAGGCGGGGTTTGATCATCTCCACATACCAGTCGCACAGCTCGGACCAGAAAAACTCGCGGACGGCCGCAATCGCCGCCGCCGGATTATAGGCTTCGAGCTGAGCCTGGACCTCGGCCGTGGCCCGTGACAGCCGCGACAGTATCCAGCGATCCTCGAGCGCCAGGTCTGGGGCGTATAGCGGCCGGAAGCTCGCTCCCTCCAGGTTGAGCAGGGCAAACCGGGTCGCATTCCACAGCTTGTTACAGAAGTTGCGACCGACCTCAAACCGTTCGCTGACCAGTTTGGCCGCCGGGATATCCGGCATGCTGCCCAGCACGTCAAACTCTTTGCCGGTCTCGGGACACACATAGGTGAAAATCGTGCGGCCGTGCTTGGCCGTGGCCAGATCGACCAGCGTATTGGTATACGGCGACAGGGCCTGGACCGGCAGCCGAATGTCCTGCGAGCCGGTCTGCATCTCACACAGCACGTAGCGCATGGCGTCACAGCCGTAGCGCTCGATGATATCGACCGGGTCGATGCCGTTGCCCTTGGATTTGCTCATCCGCTCGCCCTTGCCGTCGAGAATCGTGGCGTGGATGAAGACATCGGTAAACGGGACATCGCCCAGGTTATACAGCCCCAGGATGACCATCCGGGCGACCCACAGGGTGATGATATCGCGCCCGGTCACCAGACAGCTGCCGGGATAGTAGAACGACAGGCAGTCCGCGCCGCCGTGCTGACCCAGGGGCGTCTGATCGGGCTCGACCGCAGCGGTGTCGGGGTCGGGCCAGCCCAGCGTGCTGTGAGGCCACAATCCGCTCGAAAACCAGGTATCGAGCACGTCGGGGTCGCGCTCGAAGCCGGCCGCCTCAAGTTCCTGGGCCAGCTGCTCCTGTGCGGCCGGCTCGCGCAGACAGACCAGCAGCTGGACCTCAGCGTCTTCAGCATATTGGGCGTCCCCGTCCGGGCGCTGGCCGCTGCCCGGCCGCAGCAGCTGGCTCGAGCCGTCGGCGTACAGCAGGCGGGCTGCCAGGTCCGGTCGGTCAAGATGGGGTTCGAGCCAGGCCAGCGTGTCGGCCACAGCCCGGCCGCTCAGGCGGGTCGCCCAGATCGGAATGCGGTGTCCCCACCACAGCTGACGGCTGATGCACCAGTCGCGTTTCTCGGCCAGCCAGGTGAGATAGGTATTGCGGTAGCGTAGGTCAGGATGAAACGAGACCTGCCGTCCAGACGGCGAACGCCACGTCTCCTGAGCGGCATCAATCGCAGCCTGGGCCAGCCCCGGGGTGGTGAATTCCTTGTCCGTTCCACGGCCACACACCACCCCACCCGCAACGTCGCCCATGCGGACGAACCACTGCTCAGACAGATACGGCTCAATCGGGGTCTTGGAGCGGTCGGAATGGCCGATCTCGGTTTCGCGGTCTTCGACCTGCTCCAGTAAGCCCTGAGACTCAAGATCGGCCACAATTGTGTCGCGGGCGGCAAAGCGATCCAGCCCCTGGTAGGGACCGGCGTTGGCGTTCAAGGAGCCGTCCGTGTCCAGGATATTGATCAGACCAATCGTCTCGCTGTGGCGCGTCCACACCTCGTAGTCGTTGGGGTCGTGGGCCGGGGTAATTTTGACGCAGCCACTGCCCAACTCGGGTTTTGCCCACTCATCGCACAGGAGGGGAATGGGGCGGTCGAGGAGCGGCAGGCGGACCATGCGGCCCGCCTTGGCCATGGCGGTCAGCCGCTCCAACAGCGGCAGATGGGTCTGGCGGCGTTGGATCAGCCGGGCCAGCTCGGCTTCGATCTCGGCCCGCTCTTTGTGGCCGGCCGCAGCCAAACGCGCCTGGCTCTTGGCGATGAGATCTTCGAGCGCGCCGCGCGGGTCGGGGTGACACGCCACCGCAGTATCGCCCAGCATGGTTTCGGGCCGGGTGGTGGCCACCACCACATGGTCGGGCTCACCCGGCTGAGGATCGATGATTGGATAGCGCAGGTGCCAGAAGTGACCCTGGACGGTCTCATACACGATTTCATCATCCGCCACCGCAGTCTGCAGATGAC
>WTHE01000158.1 GCA_011523315.1 Candidatus Binatota bacterium | reverse complement strand
ACCCCGCTCCTGACACTTGCGGGCGATCATCGTCCCGACGACCTTGGCCGCATCAACGTCGGTGGTTTTCTTGGTGCCGTCGAAGTCGCTCGACAAGGTTGAGGCCGTCAACAGGGTTTGACCGCTCTGATCGGAGATCACCTGAGCATACAGATGTTTGCTGCTGCGGTAGACGCTCAGACGAGGACGGCTGTCTGTCCCCCGTACGCCTCGGCGAACCCGTTTTTTACGGACCAGCCTGCCGTGTTCCCGAATATGTGTCCGCGCCATGGTCTCACTGCGCTCCTCCGGCAGCGGTTTTGCCGGCTTTTCTCCGAATATGCTCCTCGGCGTATTTGATGCCCTTGCCCTTATACGGTTCGGGCGGACGCAGGCGGCGAATCGCGGCCGCGACCTCGCCCAGCAACTGTTTGTCGATCCCTTCGAGCGTGATCTCGGTCTGTCGCTCAATCTTGGCCTGTACTCCCGGGGGCAGCTGGAAGATGATGGGATGAGAATAGCCCAGGGTGAACGTGATGCTATCGCCCGCGCCTTCGGCCCGGTAGCCCACGCCGTTCACCTCAAGCACCCGGGAGAACCCGCTGCTGACGCCCTGGACCATATTGGCGATCAGCTTCCGCGTCAGACCGTGCAGCGATTTGGCTTTACGGGATTCGTCCCGACGGGTGACAGCCACCTGTCCCGGCGTGATCTGGATCGACAGGCAGGGGTCAACGCCGAAGTCCAGTTTGCCTTTTGGCCCTTCGGCAGTCACGGTTCCGTCGTGTTCAGACACGGTGACGGAGTCTGGAATGGGCACGGGCCAGCGTCCAATACCGGGCATGACTGTCCTCTCTTTTCCGTCTTACCACAGGCTGCACAAGATCTCGCCACCGACGTGCTGTTTGCGCGCCTCGCGGTCGACGAGCACCCCGCGGGAGGTCGAGACAATGTTCACCCCGAGGCCGTTGCGCACCAGGGGAATCTCGCCCGCTCCGACATATTTGCGCAGGCTGGGTTTGCTCTCGCGTTGCAGTCCGAGCAGGGCCGGACGACCGCTCGTGTCGTACTTGAGCTGGAGCCGTAACATCCGGCGGGGCCCGTCCTGGACGGTGCTCAACTCGGTGATATAGCCTTCCTGCTTCATCACCGTCGCGATCGCTTCCTTGATGCGCGACCACGGGCAATCCACGCGCTCCTTGCGGGCGTGCAGGGCGTTGCGCACGCACGACAACATGTCTGCAATCGGGTCTGCGATCATACCTGCCTCTACCAGCTGGCCTTGGTCAGACCAGGAATCTGTCCCAGCAGCGCCAAATCCCGCAGGCACAGGCGGCACATCCGGAAACGCCGATAAAAACCACGCGAGCGCCCACACAAGGGACAGCGGTTGTACTGGCGGACCTTGAATCGCGGTTTGCGTTCAGCTTTTACTCGTAGACATGTTCGCGCCATATTAACTCCGAAACGGCATCCCCATGGCCCGCAACAGGGCACGCCCCTCTGCATCGGTCCGGGCAGAGGTGACCATGGTAACGGTCAGGCCTTTCACCTGCTCGACTTTATCCAGATTGATCTCCGGGAAAATAGTATGCTCCCGGATCCCCAACGAATAGTTCCCGCGCCCGTCAAAAGCGCGTTCAGAAACTCCCCGAAAGTCCCGCACCCGGGGCAGGGCGACGTTGACCAGACGGTCGAAAAATTCGTACATGATCTCGCCCCGCAGGGTCACCGCGCAGCCAATCGGCATGCCCTCGCGCAGTTTGAAGTTGGCGATCGATTTATGGGCCTTGGTCACCACCGGTTTCTGACCGGCAATCAGGCTCAGCTCGGCCGCCCCGCTTTCGATCAGTTTGGTGTTCTGGACGGCGTCTCCCAGCCCCATGTTGAGGGCGATCTTTTCCAGCTGGGGGACTTGCATGATATTGCGGTAGCCCAGCTCTTGCCTGAGGGCGGGCAACACTCGGCTGTGGTAAACGTCTTTGAGGCGTGCCATAGGTCTTCCAGTGTGTCTCAGAGCACCTCGGGAGCCAGCGAAATAATCTTCATGAAACGCTTGGCGCGCAACTCCCGTGCGACCGGACCAAAAATACGCGTCCCAATCGGCTCGCGCTGATTGTCGAGCAGAACCGCCGAGTTGGTATCGAAGCGAATGTAGGATCCGTCCGGTCGGCCGATTTCCTTGGCCGTCCTGACGATCACGGCGCGCATGATATCGCCTTTTTTGACCTTGGTGTTGGGCAGCGCCTCGCGCACCGAGACGATGATCTCGTCGCCAACAGAGGCGTAGCGTCGTCGCGTTCCGCCCAGGACTCGGATGCAACGGACCGCACGAGCGCCGGAGTTATCGGCGACATCCAGCACGGTTTCGACCTGTACCATCCCAGACTCCTTATCCCCCTCAGTCCACATTCGCCGGTCTGAGAACGGTCTGCACCCGCCAGTTTTTCTCTTTGCTCAGCGGCCGTGTCTCAACAATGGACACTCGGTCCCCGAGGTGGCAGCGGTTCTCGGGGTCGTGCGCCTTGTATTTCTTGCGTTGGCGGACGTATTTGCGGTACATGGGATGCTGCACCAGGCGCTCCACCCGCACGACGACGGTCTTGTCCATCTTATCGCTGACGACAATTCCCTGGCGTGTTTTTCGCTGTCCAGCCACGGTGTTTCCTACTCTTGCGCCTGTCTGGCGCGCGCACGTTCGTGTCGAATGGTTTTGAGCCGGGCCAAGTCGCGGCGCAGCCGCCGCGCCTGCATGGGGTTGTCAACCTGGCCCGTCCCTTTTCGCATACGGACCCGGAAGAGTTCTTCGGTCAGCTCGCGCTCTTTTTGGCGGGCTTCATCCTCGGTCAACTCACGTATCTCACGCGCTCGCATAGGGGGTCTCGCTCCGATCTCGAATTTGGGTGCTGACTGAGAGCTTGTGCGCGGCGAGCCGCAGGGCTTCGCGGGCCAGCTCTTCAGGTACCCCTTCCATCTCAAATATCATATGGCCGGGCTTGACCACCGCCACCCAGAACTCCGGGCCGCCCTTGCCTTTGCCCATGCGGGTTTCGGCCGGCTTCTTGCTCACCGGCTTGTGGGGGAAAACCCGAATCCAGATCTGTCCGCCGCGTCTGGCGTGGCGGGTGAGCGCGATCCGGGCCGCCTCGATCTCGCGGGCGGTGACCCAACCCAACTCGGTCGATTGCAAGCCATACTCACCAAAAGCCAGGGCGTTACCGCGCTGGGCGATACCGCGCATTTTGCCGCGGTGGTGTTTCCGATAGCGAACTTTTTTGGGAGCGAGCATCGCGCAAAGTCCTTATTGGTGGGTGCAACAGCCTCAGGCGCCAATGGCGCTCCGCTGCTGTTCCTCTTCGCGGGTGAGAACCTCGCCGCGAAAAATCCACACCTTAACCCCAATGATCCCGTAGGTCGTCTTCGCCTCTGCCGTGCCGTAGCTGATATCGGCGCGCAGGGTGTGGAGGGGAACGCGGCCCTCCCGATACCACTCGGTCCGGGCAATTTCCGCCCCGGCCAGACGGCCTGAGCAGCGGACCTTGACGCCCTGGGCGCCCATCCGGATCGCCCGCGCCACGCTCTCTTTCATCGCCCGCCGAAAGGCCACCCGACGCTCGAGCTGGAGCGCTACGTTTTCAGCCACCAGCTGACCGTCGAGGTCGGGCCGACGCACCTCGTGGATGTTGAGGTAGACCTCGCGCTCAGTCAAACCCGACAACTCCGATTTGAGCTTATCAATCTCGGCCCCTTTTTTGCCGATCACGATGCCCGGCCGGGAGGTATAAATATTAATTTTGGCTTTGTTGGCCGCCCGTTCGATCTCGATCTTGGACAGTCCGGCGTGGTACAGCCGCTTCTTGATGAAGGACCGCAGGCGCAGGTCTTCGTGCAACAGGTCGGCGTATTCTTTCTCGGCAAACCAGCGTGACTCCCAGCTTTCCAGCACGCCGAGACGAAATCCTTTGGGATGAACTTTCTGACCCATGCGTTTCTCCTACTTTCCTTCGTCAACAACGACCGTGAAGTGGCTGGTGCGTTTCCGAATCGGGGTAGCCCGTCCGTGGGCCCGTGGCCTGAAGCGTTTCAGCATAGCGCCGCCGTCAATATGGACGCGCTTGACGTACAGATCGTCAGGATCGACGTTTTGGGTATCGGTGGCGTTGGCGATGGCGGAACGCAGCGTTTTGGCCAGAATGCTGGCCGCTTTCTTGGGGGTGAAACGCAGCACCAGCAACGCCTCTTCGACCTGCTTGCCACGAATCAGGTCGGCCACAAGACGGGCCTTGCGTGGGGACATCCGCACCTGGCGCGCGATGGCTCTTACTTCCATAGGGGCGCTCCTATCGCCTTCTCTCGCCTTTTCGATCACCGGCGTGGCCGTAGAACGTCCGGGTTGGAGAAAATTCTCCGAGTTTATGGCCGACCATGTTTTCGGTCACATAGACCGGGACAAACCTGCGACCGTTATGGACGGCAAAGGTATAGCCAATCATCTCGGGAATGATGGTTGAACGCCGGGACCAGGTCCGGATAACCTTCCTGTCTCCGCTGTCCGACACGGCCTGCACCTTTTTCATCAGGTGCTCGTCAACAAAGGGACCTTTTTTGATCGAACGCGGCATGGCTATTTCTTTCTCTTCTGCACGATATATTTATCGGTCCGCGGGTTACGGCGGGTTTTATGACCTTTGGCCAACACCCCCCACGGGCTCTGAGGGTGGTTGCCCTTGCTCTGACCTTCACCGCCGCCATGGGGGTGATCGATAGGGTTCATGGCGATACCGCGCACGTGCGGCCGGATGCCAAACCAGCGTGAACGTCCAGCTTTCCCGTAACGGACATTTTCGTGGTCGGTATTGCCGACCTGGCCAATGGTCGCCCGACACCGCTGATGGATCAGGCGCATCTCGCCCGACGGCATTTTGAGCGTCGCATAGTCGCCCTCCTTGGCCATCAGCTGGGCAGACGTGCCGGCCCCGCGCACCAACTGTCCGCCGGCGCCGATCTTCAGCTCAATATTATGCACCTGAGTTCCGAGCGGGATATTACGCAGCGCCAGGGTGTTACCGGGCTGGATGTCGGCCCCCTCGCCGGACATCACCTGGCCGCCGACGGCGAGGCCGACCGGAGCCAGAATGTAGCGTTTCTCGCCGTCCCGGTAGTAGAGCAGGGCGATATGGGCGGAGCGGTTGGGATCGTACTCGATAGAGGCGACCGTGGCTGGCACGCCGTCTTTTTCGCGGTGAAAGTCGATAATCCGATACCGCCGCTTGTGGCCCCCGCCCCGATGCAGGTTGGTGATGCGACCACGGTTGTTGCGCCCGCCGCGCTTGTGGAGCGGAGCCAGCAGAGAGCGTTCGGGCGAGTTTTTACTCAGCTCCTGAGCACTCGACACACTCTGCGAACGGCGGCCGGGAGAGGTCGGTTTGTAGACGCGAATCGCCATCGGCTAGGCTCCTTCAAAGAAATCGATGCGATCCCCGGCGGCCAGGGTGACATAGGCCTTTTTCCAGGCCGGTTTGCGCCCGACCGAACGACCGACGCGGCGGGTTTTGCCCAGATACTGGATCGTCCGAACCTGGGCGACTTTGACCTGGAAGAGCTGCTCCACCGCCCGCTTGATCTCTATTTTGTTGGCCTGTGGGTGCACCTTGAAGACAACCTGGTTGCCGGTCGCATTGACCAGGGTTGCCTTTTCGGTAATCAGCGGGGCGGCAAGAATGGTGTGGGGATTCTGATTCATGGTGCAAGCCTCTGGCTCACCCGCTCAAGCGCCGCCCGGGTGAACAGACAGTGCTGATAGCGCAGCAGATCGTAGACATTCAGACCAACGCAGCGTAAGACTTTGACCTGCGGCAGATTCCGGGCCGCGCGTTCGACCGTCTGGTCGGCATCGGCAATCACGACCAGGACGCCGCCGGAGAGTTCCAGGCGGGACAAGAATTCCACCATGCATTTGGTTTTCGGCTCGGGCAGAACGATCTGATCGACAACGGTCAGGTTTCCGTCGCGCTGCTTGTGGGCAAGGGCGGCACACAGAGCGGTGCGACGCGCACTGCGGGGCAGACGGTAGGCGTACGAGCGGGGCTGTGGACCAAAGGTGGTTCCCCCCCCGACCCACAGCGGAGAACGGTTGCTGCCGGCTCTGGCCCGACCGGTCCCCTTCTGGCGCCACGGTTTCTTGCCCCCGCCACGGACCTGGCTGCGCGTCTTTGTGGCTGCGGTACCGGCCCGACGTCCGGCGCGCTGCATTTTGACCACCTCGTACAGGAGGTGCTCGCGCGCGGGCTGAGCCGCAATGGCGGCGGGAAGTTCGATTTCGCCCACCGTCTCACGCTCAGGCGAGAGGACCGGAATCCGTACTGCTTGCGCGTCCACCGTCCCTATCCCTTCTTGGTCTTGCTGAGCGTGACAATGCCGCCCCGCGCGCCCGGTACGGCTCCGTGGACGAGGACCAGATGCTCTTCGGAGCGAATGGCAACAATGCGCAGGTTCTTGGTCGTCGTGCGGGCGTTGCCATACTGGCCGGCCATGGACTTGCCCTTGAAAATTTTGCCTGGGTAAGCGCAGTTGCCAATCGCCCCACCATGCCGAAAGTACTCGTGGGTGCCGTGGCTGGCGGGCGTACCGCTCATGCCGTGGCGCTTCATGACCCCGGTGTAGCCCCGTCCCTTTGTCCTGCCAACAACGTCAACCCGCTCTCCGGTCTGAAAAATCTGCTCGGCGGTGATTTGGTTCCCGACCTCGTAGCCTTCGACTTCAGGCGTCCGAAATTCGCGTAACACCTCAAACGGACCCGACCCGGCGGCCTGGCAGTGGCCCGCAACAGGCTTACTCACCCGCTGGGGTCTTCGGCTGCCAAAGCCGAGCTGCAGGGCGGCATAGCCATCTTTTTGCTCGGTCTTCTTTTGGACGACCGTGCAGGGTCCGGTCTGGATGACAGTTACCGGGACCAGCGTCCCCTGTTCGGTAAAGACCTGACTCATGCCCAGTTTTCGTCCGATTAAGCCATGCATAGCGCTTCCTTATTCAAGCTTGATCTCCACATCAACGCCGGCGGCCAGTTCCAGTTTTCCCAGCGCATCAATGGTCTGCTGGGTGGGATCAAGAATGTCCAAGAGACGTTTATGGGTTCGGATTTCAAACTGTTCGCGCGACTTTTTATCCACGTGGGGAGAGCGGTTGACGGTGAAGCGCTCTATCCGGGTCGGCAGAGGAATAGGGCCGGCCACCCTCCCCCCAGTCCGCTTGACCGTCTCGACAATCTCTTTGACCGACTGATCCAAGACGCGGTGATCGTAGGCTTTCAGGCGGATCCGGATCTTTTCGTTCATGATATTCATACATGTCTCAGCAAGCGACGCCGCAGATCCGTCCCTGACGGCTACTACTCCAAGATTTTGGCGACGACGCCAGCCCCCACCGTGCG
>WTHE01000207.1 GCA_011523315.1 Candidatus Binatota bacterium | reverse complement strand
GGGCATGACACGCTGGAGCATCTGTCCTTCCGTCTCCAAGGTCTTCAATTCGGTGCCTCGCCCCTGGAGCAGTGAGCGGCCCCCCTTTGACAGCTCCATACGCTCACGCAGCTTGAAGGCGTGGTAGTTGGTAATGACGATCTTGGCTCGGTCGAGGTCGCCGAGCATATCGCCCGGCACCAGCTCTCGGCTGGCGTAATAGCTGTCCGGGTCATTCGGTTGCAGGACGCGCAGCCGGTCACGGATCGTCAAGCCAGGTGTGACGACCAGAAAGCCTCGGGTAAACCTTCTGCTCGTTGGGCGACGTACCGCGTTGATGGTCTGCCAGGCAATCAGCATAGCCATCACCGTGGTCTTACCCGCGCCAGTGGCGAGCTTGAGCGCCAGGCGTAGCAAGCCCGGATTGGCGTCGTTATTGGCATTCGTGAGATGATCCAGGAAGTCTTTGCCGGTCTTACCCGCGTTTGGGGCGACCTCAGTCAGCCAGATAGCGGTTTCAACGGCTTCGACTTGACAGAAGAAGGGCCGGATATTGCTGAACGGATGCCGGCGCCAGTGTTGCAGCAGACGGGCGGTTTCGGGTGTCACCCGCCAGTCGGCCGGATTTGGTCGGCTCCGCCACCTGTCCACCTGACGGCGGAGCGCGTTAATAACCGGCGTGGGGTCGTACTGCTGCTCGGCGGTAGAGAGTCCCTTGCCCTCGTCAAAGACGAGTTGCTGCTGTTGCGGTGAGCCTCTGCGTTTTTTCGGCTTTGGAATGGGGGTAATAAACTCAGCCCGGCGGCGGCTTTCGATGATCTGCTGCGTTGGCTGGCCCTGGTCATCAAGCTCCCAGTGTTGTCTGGGATACTCGTAGGGGGAGTTCAGGATAGGCTGGTCGAAGAATCGGTTGTCCATAATGAGGATTCCGCTCCATGCGAGGGGCCGGTGTGCCCTCCGTATGTACCAGTCTCTGGAAGGCTCTTCTACCGCTTTTTTTCAAAGTCGCGGTACAAACCAATAACGATCCCCACAATACGCGGTGACGAAGCTGACTGGGCAGGCTGGGTTAAGGGAATTGGATCATAGGCGGGGTTGGCCGCCTCCAGGAATAATACCGTGCCCTTCTTCTTGAGGCGCTTGACCGTGACCTCTTCTCCGAGCCGGACAACGACGATCATCCCAGGGTCAGCCGCTTCTTTTTGCCGGACAATAACATAATCGCCTTCCTGAATGCCGGCCTCAATCATACTGTCGCCCTGCACACGCAGGGCAAAGTGGGTGCCTGTGCCTAAGAACTCAGAGCTGAGATTCAGGCTGCCTTGCTGATTCTCAATAGCGAGGAGCGGACGGCCCGCAGCCACGCGGCCAATAATCGGGACATTTCCCTCTGGCTGAGCCACACGCTGGAGAATTTCAATGGCCCGCCGGCGTCCGGGGGAGCGTCGGATATACCCTTTGCGTTCTAATGCGGCCAGGTGATCCTTGACGCCTTGGAGCGAAGAAATGCTCATGGCCTGCGCCATCTCCTGGAGTGTTGGCACGTACCCCTTTTTGTCAATCGAGGTCTCGATGATCCGTAACAAGCGCTCTTGGCGTGCGGTAAGAGAGATGCTTGACATTTTTCCCTGATGCTGTAATTAAATACAGTATTCCCGAAAAGCGCTCAACAATAATGCAGCCACAGTAGCCATGCGTTCGATAACGCTTTCTTCTACCAGAGAAAAAGGAGAGGCACGATGACAGCCAAGCCAATTCCAGATGGATATCACACGGTAACGCCCTATCTGATTGTTCACCACGCTGCCGAGGCAATTGATTTCTACAAGCGGGCGTTTGGGGCATCGGAGTTAATGCGTCTCGTCGCTCCAGACGGAGTAGTGGGGCACGCTGAGGTCAAAATCGGGGACTCTCCTATTATGCTGGCTGATGAGTCGCCCGACGAAAGCTTTCGCGGCCCCCGCTCGCTTGGTGGCTCAGCCGTGAGCATCTTGTTGTATGTTGAAGATGTGGACACCCTTTTCGACCGGGCAATCGCTGCGGGCGCGAAAGAACTTCGGCCAGTCACAGACCAATTTTATGGAGACCGGGCCGGTACGTTGGAGGACCCCTTTGGCCATGTGTGGACGCTTGCGACCCACAAAGAAGACCTCTCGCCCGCAGAAATCAATAAACGGGCTGAAGCGGTCTTTCAGGCGCAGAGCCAAGTCCAGGGTCAGGACTCATAACCAGACCGCCCGTCGGTGGCCTCCTCAGGCTTAGTAGGCGCTGTTCACTGGGCGACAAAGCCGCCGTCGACCGGCAGCTGTGTGCCGGTCACAAACGACGCGGCCGGCGAACACAGCCAGACCACCGCCCGGGCGATCTCTTCGGGTTGGCCAATCCGTCCGACCGGATGGACACCGGCGAAGCGCTCTTCGAGGTGGGGATTTTTCTGCAAGCCCCGCTCAAACATCGGCGTTCTGATCACCCCCGGACACACCGCGTTGACCCGGATGTCGGCCTTGGCATATTCCAGGGCGGCGGTCTTGGTCAGGCCGTTCACCCCGTGTTTGCTGGCCACATAGGCCGGGCCGTAGCGAAAGCCGACCAAGCCGGCGACCGAGGCGGTGTTGACGATCGCGCCCCCGCCGTGGCCGAGCATGTGCTGGATTTCGTACTTCATGCACAGCCACACGCCCTTCAGGTTGATGCGAATGACCTGCGCCCAGCGCTCTTCCGTATAGTCGCCGGTCTTGGCCATGCCGCCCTCGATGCCGGCATTGTTGAACGCGCAGTCGAGACGGCCGTAGGTCTCGACGGTTTGCCCCACCAGGGCCTGGACCTCGGCCGCCTGGGTGACATCGGTTTTGATGAAGGTGGCCTGACCGCCTGCGGCGCCGATGAGGCGGGCCGTCTCCTGGCCGGCCTCAACCAGCAGGTCCGACACCACGACCTTCGCGCCCTGACGGGCAAACTCCAGCGCGGTCGCCCGGCCGATTCCGCCGCTGCCGCCCGTCACCAGGGCAACCCGTCCGTCAAGCGTTCCCGCCATGCCATGTCTCCTTTCTAGTCGGTGGACGCCACCGCGCCGCCCCGCAGTTCCTCAACCTCGTCCGGGTCGGGCATGAGCACAAACTCGGGATAGGCTTCGATGCCGAGTTCCATGGCGTCCTGACCGATCTCTTCCACGTTGCG
Organism: Candidatus Binatota bacterium; assembly: GCA_011523315.1. Lineage (GTDB taxonomy): Bacteria > Desulfobacterota > Binatia > Bin18 > Bin18 > JAAXHF01. The sequence continues at coordinate 4,260 of WTHE01000207.1, read as the reverse complement.
CGCGACCCGGACACCCAAGACCTTGTCCAGAGCCATCCAGGTCAGCCACGAAGTCCCGAACACGAAGACGCCTATCGCAATCACTCCCAGGAGTTGGACGCCAAGGTTTCCGCCGGCCGCGATGCAGACTGCCAGCGTGCCCCACATGCCGGCGACCAGATGGGCCGGAATCGCCCCGACCACGTCGTCCAGCTTGAGGGTTTCCAGCAGCTTTATGCCGCCCAGGCACAGCGCGCTGCCCAGCGCCCCGATGATGACCGCCCAATAATGCTCGACAATGTCCGGTCCGGCGGTAATCGATACCAGACCGGCAATGGCGCCGTTGAGGATGGCCATCAGATCGACCCGGCCGAAGATGGGCCGCGACAAAAACAGGGCGGCCACGACCCCTGCCGAGGCAGCCAGATTGGTGTTGGCCAGCACATTGCTCATGGCCACCGCATCGGTCACGCCGCCCAGGGCGAGTTGCGAGCCACCGTTGAAGCCGAGCCAGCCAAACCACAGGATCAGGACGCCCAGGGTCACCAGCGGCACGTTTGAGGGGGGCGTGATTTTGACGCCGCCGTCACTGCGAAACTTGCCGAGCCGCGGCCCGACGATGATGACGCCGGCCAGCGCCGCCCAGCCGCCGGTCGAGTGCACAATGGTGGAGCCGGCGAAGTCCTGAAATCCCATCTGGTTGAGCCAGCCTTCGCCCCACGTCCAGGCGCCGACAATAGGGTAGATAATCGCCGTCAAAATAGCCGTGAAGGTCAGGAACGACCACAGCTTCACCCGCTCGGCCAGCGCCCCCGATACGATAGAGGCTGCGGTGGCGACAAAGACCATCTGAAAAAACCAGTCCGACATGGTCGCGTAGCTCTGGCCGAGAACGGCAGCCTGGGCCTCTGCCTGACCGGAGAGCAGGGCCAGCTCATCCGCCGAAGGACCGTACAGGAAGGAGACCGAGCCGATCCAGGCGCCGACATCGACGTACATGAGGTTGTAGCCGATAAAGTAGAAGGTCAGCCCGGAGATTGAATACAGGCCGATGTTTTTGAGGCAGATCACGGACGCGTTCTTGGTCCGTACCGAGCCGGACTCCAGCATGGTGAAGCCCGCACACATCCACATCACCAGCGCGCCCCAGATGAGAAACGAGAAGGTGTTCAGGATAAACTGTGACTCTTCGTCTATGGCCGCCTGGGCGGGGTCGGCCAGCAACACGAGGCCGGCTAGCGCCAACACCATGGCGGCTGCCACCGGGCGGTAGATCCGTGTGTCTGGTTCGTGTCTGTTCATGTTCGCCTCCCGGTGCGGGGTGGACCGCCCGCTGCGCTCGGTCACAACTGTGTCCCTATCCATATGCATATATCCTCCTTTGGTGCGTATTCTCAGGAACCAGCGCTCGCCGGACGGGCAGGGGGATGCCGAGCCGGGGATAACCCACCCCGACCCTTCGGGCCACCCCTCCTCGGAGGGGTGGCCCGAAGGGTCGGGGTGGGTTCCTTTTTGCATCACACATCTTGCACATCTTGGAGGAGGGCCTCCAACACTTTGCGCGGGTGGTCCGCAGCTTTGGCGACTTTCTTCCAGTGCTTTTTCACTTTGCCGTCCGGTCCTACCCAGACGGTCGAACGGATGACGCCCAGCGTCTTTTTGCCGTACAGCGTTTTTTCGCCGTAGGCCCCGTACTTGGTCATGACTTTCTTGTCGGGATCGCACAGCAGCGGAAACGGCAGCTGGTGTTTGGTGACAAACTGTTGGTGTGAGGATTGACTGTCAGGGGAGATGCCGAGCACGACCGCCTGTCGCTTTTGCATGTCGTGCCAGACATCACGAAAACCGCAGGCTTCTTTGGTACAGCCGGGGGTGTTGTCCTTGGGGTAGAAGTAGAGAATGACATCCTGGCCTCTGAAATCTTTGAGCGAAACCGTATTCCCGGCCGCGTCTTTGAGACGGAAGGCCGGGGCGGCTCTGCCTGCTTCGACCGGCATCGTCGTGTCCTCCTCGTCTTGTACGTTTGGACACCAGTGCTTGTATCAGCTTTTTTTCTTCCAGATCAATTGTCTGTCACTCAGGCCTGATCGCTTTTCACTCGTTTGGCCATGAAGATGTCTGGCTTTCCCCAGCCGTTGGCATCTGGCATCACGCCGACAATGACGAAGCCCACCTTTTGGTAGAACTCGTAGGGATGATCCCGCAGATTTTTTATGCTCGCTACGTGTGACAGGGGGGCGGGATAGAGGTCTGTGGCGGAGAGGGTCGTCTGGCTGTTCTCATCATCGGTGCCAAGCCAGAGGGTGAGGCCGTTCCGTTCCCTCACCCGTTCCTCCAGGTCTGCCACTAAGACCCGCCCGATTCCCGTTCTTTGATGGGAAGCTCGGACCACCAGAGGGTGCAGCTCCCAGACATTTCCATCATACTGTCTGATTCCTCCAATCCATCCCAGGACTGCACCGCTGTCGTCAACGGCTATCCTGCTGAGGCGGTCCCGTGCAAAAGACTCTTCCACCTCCTTCAGGGCAGCCTCCATGTCTGGCCAAGCCGTGGGATGGTGCTCCTTGAACCCCTCGAGCAGCAGGCTGGCTACTTGCTCAACAGCCTTTCGGTCCTCCGCCCGCAGAGTTCTGATGCGCATCTTTCGGTGCTCCCCATAAAGCAAAGCGCCGGGTGAAAACCCGGCGCTCGCATTAACGGTCAGGGCAGGAGTAACCCTGCTCGTGGGTGATTAGGCAGCGGCCGTATCGTAGCTGCGCAGCATCTTGCCCGGCAGCGCGCCGGTGCACTTCTGACCCTCAAAGGTGATACCACCGTTGACGATCGTATAGTGGTAGCCGTCGGCCTTCTGGACCCGCCGCCAGTCGTTGTTCGGCAGATCGGTGACGATCTCCGTCGGCAACACCTTGAGCTTCTCCAGATCGTACACGATGATGTCAGCCGGCATTCCCTCACGCAGCCAGCCGCGGTCGCGGATGCCGATGGCCCAGCCCAGCATGGTTGACAGCCGCCAGTGGGCCTCTTCCAGTGACATGAGCTGCTTATCGCGCACCCAGTGGCCCAGGAAGTGGGTCGGATAGCGACCGGTGGTCAGGAACTTGGTATGCGCGCCACCGTCCGAAGCGCCGATCAGGCTCATCGGGTGCTTGACGATCTCGCTCACCGCTTCCTCATCGCCGTTGATGAAGTCGTGCAGGGCAAATTCGGTTCCCAGGTTCTCCTCGACCGCCAGGTCCAGCATAGTGTCAACTGGAGATTTCCCCAGTTCCTGGGCGACCTCGGCTATGGTCCGACCCTCCAGGTGCTTGTTCTTTTCCAGACACACCTCGGCGATCGTTGTCTTCTCCCAATTGAAGAGGGATATCTGGGCAGCTTCGCCATCATCCCGCCTCTTCTCCATGAGGGTCGGGGTATTGTCCATATCCCGCCTCAGGGCCGGGCGTCGGGACGGGTCAGACAGCTTGGCCTTGCGTTCTTCGTGGGTGCCGACCGTGGCTTCATTCCAGGCCGGCAGCTGGTCAAACAGCCCGACGGTCTCGAATTTGAACTCAAATTCGATCGGCAGGCAGATGTTGACCGGCAGCACCACAGCCTCGCTGAAAACCTCTTCTGTCCACTTCAACTGGTCGCGCCAGACGCTGGGGTTGGTGGGATCATAGATAATGGCGTTCCAGTTCACCGGCCGGCCGCTGGTCTTGGCCAGCTCGACCAGGAAGTCGCGCCCCAGACCCTGCAGGGCGTGGCCCATGGTCCACTCAATCGAGCCGCGGTTGAACTCGCGCATGACCTTGGCCATTTCCAGAAACTCTTCGCGCGGGGCCACGTGGGTCGGCAGATAGCCGCCGTCGTAGTCGCGGTTGGCCATGCTGAAGCTGGCCGAGAAGCCAAAGCCGCCGGCCTCTATGCCTTCGCGGACCAGGTGCTTCATCAGGTCAACCTGTTCCTGGCTGGCCTTGTAGTCCGGATCGCGGGCCGCATCCGTGCCCATCACCCAGGCGCGCAGCGGAGAGTAGGGAATGAGCGAGGCCGCATTCACCCCTGTTCCATGCTGGTCAATGCTGTTCAGGAATTCGGGAAAGGTCTCCCAGTCCCAGCGCATCGAGGCCTGCATAATGGACATCGGGATCGTCTCGGTGCGTTCCATGCGCAGCATCGCCCGCTCGCGATCCTCGGGACGGACCGGCGCAAAGCCAAAACCGCAGTTGCCGATGGCGACGCTCGTCACCCCGTGCCAGCCCGACAGCGTGGCGTACGGGTCCCAGCCGGTCAGGGCCGCGTCGT
>WTHE01000482.1 GCA_011523315.1 Candidatus Binatota bacterium | reverse complement strand
CAACGATGTGGGGCGACCCTTCCTTAACCTTATTGACGCTCTCCACGCTGAGGCCGGCCTGGCGCAGGTAGGCGGCGGTACCCCGGGTCGCCACCAGTTGGAAGCCGTTTTCGGCCAGTCGCCGGGCGACCCTCAGGCTGGCAGCCTTATCCTGATCCCTGACGCTGAGCAGGGCTTGACCGTGCATCGGCAGGACCGTGCCGGCCGCAGTCTGGGCTTTGGCAAAGGCCACGCCGAAGGCGGCGTCCATGCCCATCACCTCGCCGGTCGATTTCATCTCCGGGCCCAGCACGGTATCCACCCCAGGGAATTTGATAAAGGGAAACACCGCCTCTTTGACGCTGACGTGGTGGGGCACAATCTCGTCGGTATAACCGAGTTCGGCCAGGCTCTTGCCGGCCATGACGCGGGCGGCGATCTTGGCCAGCGGCCGGCCAATGGCCTTGCTCACAAACGGCACCGTGCGCGAGGCGCGCGGGTTGACCTCCAGCACGTAGACGGTGTGGTCCTGGACGGCAAACTGGATATTGAGCAGGCCGACCACGCCCAGCTCGGTGGCCAGCAGCACGGTCTGGCGCCGGATCTCGTCCTGGACCGCAGGCGACAGATTGCGGGGCGGCAGCGAGCAGGCGCTGTCGCCGGAGTGCACCCCGGCCAGCTCGATATGCTCCATGATGCCGCCGATGACCACGCTGCGACCGTCGCTGACCGCGTCCACATCAACCTCGGTGGCGTCGTCCAGAAACTTGTCGATCAGGACTGGATGTTCGGGCGAGACCGAGACCGCCTCACGCATATAGCGCTCCAGGCTGGCCTGGTCGTACACAATCTGCATGGCCCGCCCACCCAACACGTAGGACGGCCGGACCAGGGTCGGATAGCTGATCTGCTCGGCAATCCGCAGTGCCTCCACAGCCGAACGGGCGATGCCGTTGGGCGGTTGGCGCAGGTCGAGCTTGTCGAGCACGGCTCTGAAGCGTTCCCGATCTTCGGCCCGGTCGATGGAGTCGGGGCTGGTGCCCAGGATAGGCACCCCGGCCCGCTCGAGCGGCACGGCCAGCTTGAGCGGCGTCTGCCCGCCGAACTGGACAATCACCCCGAAGGGGCGCTCGGTCCGCACGATGCTCAGCACATCCTCGAGCGTGAGCGGCTCAAAATAGAGTTTGTCCGAGGTGTCGTAATCCGTGCTGACTGTCTCCGGGTTACAGTTGACCATGATGGTCTCAAAGCCGTCGTCCTTGAGGGCAAAGGCGGCGTGGACGCAGCAGTAGTCAAACTCAATGCCCTGACCGATCCGGTTGGGCCCGCCGCCCAGAATCATCACCTTGCGACGCGCGGTCGGTCCGGCCTCGTCCTCGCCCTCATAGCTGGAGTACAGATACGGCGTGTGGGCGACGAACTCGGCCGCGCAGGTATCGACCGTTTTATACACCGGGGTGACGGCATGCCGTTCACGCAGACCGCGCACCTCGGCCTCGCTGCGGCCGACCAGCTCGGCCAGACGGCAGTCCGAAAAGCCCAACTCCTTGGCTCTGCGCAGCACGTCCGGCCGTTCAAGAGCGAGGCGGTCAGTCTCAAGCCCGGCCTCAAATTCGAGGATGTGCACAAGGTTATCCAGGAACCACGGATCAATCCCGGTGATCCGGTACAACTCCTCGACCGACATGCCCAGGCGCAGCGCCTCGGCCACATACCACAGGCGGTCAGCCCGGGGGGTACGCAGATAGTCGCGGATGTGCCCGAGGAGATCGTCTTGACCCGCAGGCTCCTGGTCTTTGCCCTTTGACTTTTGACTTTTGACCTTTGACTTTTCAAACCGCTCATCAAGCCCGTAGCTGCCGATTTCCAAAGATCGCAGCGCCTTCTGCAACGCCTCCTTGAACGTCCGACCAATCGCCATGGCCTCGCCGACCGACTTCATCTGGGGGCCGAGCGCGCTATCGGCCTGGGGAAATTTATCAAAGGTAAAGCGCGGCATCTTGACCACCACATAGTCGAGCGTGGGTTCAAAACTGGCCGGCGTTTCGCGCGTGATGTCGTTCGGAATCTCGTCCAGCGTATAGCCGACCGCCAGCTTGGCCGCAATCTTGGCAATCGGAAAGCCGGTCGCCTTGCTGGCCAGGGCCGACGAGCGCGAGACACGCGGGTTCATCTCAATGACCACCATCCGGCCGCTGCCGGGATCGACCGCAAACTGGATGTTTGAGCCGCCGGTATCCACCCCGACCTCGCGGATAATCCGCAGGGCCGCGTCCCGCATCAGCTGATACTCCTTGTCGGTCAGGGTCTGAGCCGGGGCAACGGTGATCGAGTCGCCGGTGTGGACGCCCATGGGATCGAGGTTTTCGATTGAGCAGATAATGACGACATTGTCCCTGGTGTCGCGCATGACCTCTAGCTCAAACTCTTTCCAGCCGGCGATCGATTCTTCGATCAGCACCTCGGTGCTCGGCGAGCTGTCCAGCCCCCACTCGACCAGGCGTCGAAAGTCGTCCATGGACTCGACAATCCCGCCGCCGGCCCCGCCCAGGGTTCGTGACGGGCGGACGATCAGCGGCAGGCCGAGCCGCTCCAAGACCTGCCGGGCCTCCGGGTAGGAGTGGGCATAGCCACTGCGCGGCAGGTCGAGCCCGATGCGCTGCATGGCAGCCTTGAACAAGTCCCGGTCTTCGGCCTTTTTGATCGCCGGCAGCTTGGCGCCGATCAGCTCCACCCCATAGCGGTCGAGCACCCCGGCCTCGGCCAGGTCGATGGCCAGGTTGAGGCCGGTTTGCCCGCCAATGGTCGGCAGCAGCGCGTCAGGACGCTCATGGGCGATGATTTTTTCCACGACTTCGGGTCGCAGCGGCTCGATATAGGTCCGGTCGGCAAACTCGGGGTCGGTCATGATGGTGGCCGGGTTCGAGTTGACCAGAATAACCCGATAGCCCTCGGATTTGAGCGCCTTGCAGGCCTGGGTGCCGGAGTAATCGAACTCACACGCCTGGCCGATAATGATCGGCCCGGAGCCAATCAGCAGAATAGAATCGAGGTCGGTTCGTTTGGGCATGACTGCCGCGTCTATCCTCTCTTATAGCGGTCCATCAGGGCGGTGAAACGGGCGAACAGATAGCTGGCGTCGTGCGGCCCCGGGGAAGCCTCGGGATGGTACTGGACGGAGAAGAGCGGATGCTGGAGGTGGCTCAAGCCCTCTGCGGTCTGATCGTTGAGGTTGATGTGGGTGATCTCGGCCCGTCCCTGCAGCGAGTCCATATCAACACAAAAGCCGTGGTTCTGGGAGGTGATTTCAACCTTGCGGGTGGCCATGTCCATGACCGGGTGGTTGCCGCCGTGGTGGCCGAACTTAAGCTTGAAGGTCGTCCCGCCCAGGGCCAGGCCCAGGATCTGGTGGCCCAGACAGATGCCGAATATCGGCACCCGACCGATCAGGGCCGCCACACTGCGTTTGGCGTACGGCACCGCGTCGGGATCGCCCGGACCGTTTGACAGGAAGACGCCGTCGGGCTCAAGGGCCAGGACCTCGTCGGCCGGGGTGTGGGCCGGCACGACCCGCACCCGGCAGCCGGACGCCACGAGCTGGCGCAGGATATTGAACTTCATGCCGTAATCGTAGGCCACGACAAAAAAGGACTGCCCAGTCTCCCGAGCGTCGCGATACCCCGAGCCCAGCTCCCAGCCCGCCTGCCACCAGTCGTAGGGCTGGTCGCAGGTGACCTGTTTGACCAGATCCCGGCCCTCCAGGCCGGGCGCGGCCCGAGCCCGGGCCACCAGCCGCTGGGGTTCGGTCTCGACGGTCGAAATGACGGCCTGCTGGGCGCCGTGGTCACGAATGTGGCGGACTAGGGCGCGGGTGTCGATGCCCTGAATGCCGACGATAGCGTGCTCGGCCATATATGCGGCCAGGCTCTGCTCGGCTCGCCAGCTGCTCGGGCGGGACCAGTATTCTTTGACCACAAAGCCCTCAACACACGGCCGGCGGGATTCCACGTCTTCGGGGTTGACGCCGACATTGCCGATCTCGGGACAGGTCATGGTGACAATCTGTCCGGTGTAGGACGGATCGGTCAGAATCTCCTGGTAGCCGCTCAGGGCGGTGTTGAACACTACCTCTCCGGTCGCTTCTCCCTCGGCGCCAAAGGCGCTGCCGTGGAAGACCGTGCCGTCTGCAAGGGCGAGCAGGGCTTTCATATCAGCGTCATACATCGGGCAGGCACGGGACCCGCTCCGCCGGGCAGAATCCATCCCACCCGGCCGGGCAGGCACAGGGGCCTGCCCCTACGAGTCCTTCACCTGTCCTCATTTTTGACCTTTGACTTTTGACCTTTGACTTGTCTTCCATCATACACCACCCGTCCGTCGACCAGGGTCAGCACCGCCCGGCCCTTCATGCGCTGGCCCACAAAGGGCGTGTTGCTACTCTTCGAATGCAGCCCGTCGGCGGCAACGGTCCAGGCCTGATTGGGATCGAACACCACCACATCGGCCGGCGCGCCGACCGACAGGCTGCCGTAGGGCAGGTGAAAGATCCGGGCCGGATTCCAGCTCAGTTTCCGCACCGCCTCGGACACGGACAAAACGCCGGTCTCGACCAGCCCCAGGGTCAGCGGCAGCGCGGTCTCCAGGCCGACTACGCCGTGGGCTGCGGTCTCGAATGTACCGGCTTTATCGTCACGGTGATGGGGCGCGTGATCGGTGGCAATGGCGTCAAGCGTGCCGTCCCGCAGCCCCTCGCGCATGGCCTCGACATCGGCCGCCTGGCGCAGCGGCGGCGCCATCTTGGCGTCGGCCTGATAGTCCTCAACCGCCTCTTCGGTCAGGCTGAAGTGGTGGGGCGCAACCTCGGCGGTGACCGGCAGGCCGTCTTTTTTGGCCTGACGAATGAGATCAATCGAGCCACGGGCACTGACGTGCGCGACATGGACGTGGCCGCCGGTCAGACGGGCCAGGGCCAGGTCTCGGGCAATCATCACCTCTTCGGCCGCATTGGGCACGCCTTTGCGTCCCAGCCGGGCAGCGGTCGGCCCCTCGTTCATGCTGCCCCCGGCAGACAGGTTGAGGTCTTCCTCGTGGACGCTGATGGGCAGCCCCAGGTCCGCGCACCACTCCAGGGCGCGGCGCATCAGCCCGGCGTTCATCACCGGCCGGCCGTCATCGGAGACGGCCACAATCCCGGCCTCGCGCATCTGGTCGAGCGGAGCCAGGCGTTCGCCCCTGAGCCCGACCGACAGGGCGCCGATAGGCAGCACCCGGGCCAGGTCTGCGCTGCGGGCTTTGTCAAGAATATAGCGGGTGACCTCAGCGCTATCGTTGACCGGATTGGTATTGGCCATGCAGGCGACCGTGGTAAACCCGCCCGCCACTGCGGACTGGGCGCCGGTCCGCACAGTCTCTTTGTACTCATAGCCCGGCTCACGAAAATGTACGTGCAGGTCAACAAAACCGGGCGCGACAATCCAGCCCCGGGCGTCCACCTCCAGCGTGTCCGGGTCTGAGGGCTGGGCCAGGCGCTGCGGCGGCTCCACGCTGCGGATACGCCCGTCCTCGATCACCAGGTCGGCCGGTCCATCGAGACGATTGGCCGGGTCGATCAGGTTGCCGTTGCGAATGACGACTCTCATCGGGCTGCTATCCTTCTATTCTGACTATTCTGAAGATGCGCTCCGCTGCGGTTGTGCGGCCGGGACACGGACAGGACGGTAAAAAAAAGGCCCCCTTGGCAGTGCAAGGAGGCCCTTTTGTGAATGTCACAGTCCAACAAGTGTGCTCACCCGTCCTCACCTCATGGGCTGGCTCAAGAGGTGTCCCTGTCTTAACCGGCTCCACCCGACGTGTCAAGCGACCCGCAGCCTCAGACCGGCCACTCCTCCAGGCGGTAGGCCATATCCCAGAACAGGTACTCGTAGCGCGCGCTGCGACAGAAGATCTCGACCAGCCGTTCGGGGTCGGTTTTCCCGGCATAGCCGTCGAGCAGGGCGCGCAGCCAGACGGCCAGGGAGGCGAACTCCTCGGACGCGTACATCTCGATCCATTTGGCGTAGAACGGCGCATCGGCCGGTTTGCCGCGCCTGGCCAGGGTCTGGCCGATCTCGGTATAGCCCCACTGGCACGGCAGCAGGGCCGTCATCGTCTCGGCCAAGCCGCCGAGCGAAGCCACCCGCACCAGATGGCTGGTATACGCCCGGGTCGTGGGCGCGGCTTCGGTCGCGGCCAGTTCCTCGGCCGTGATGCCGCACTCGGCCGCAAATTCGCGGTGCAGAGCCATTTCCTGGTTGAGCGTAGCGTCGAGCAGCGTGGCAAAGCGGGCCATGGTGTCAAGGTCGGGCGCCTTGGCTACGGCCAGGGCCACCACACGGCTGTATTCAATCAGAAAGACGTAGTCCTGGCGCATATAGAAGCGAAAATTTTCCAGGGGCAGCGAACCGTCGCCCAGCGAGCGCACAAAAGGATGGGCCAGCGATTGGCGCCAGACCGGGGCCGCAGCCTCGTACAGTTGGTGTGTCAGTGTCATGCCGCCTCAGGAAGAAACGCCGAATCCGGCCAGGGGGGATTCAGCGCGGGATACGGCCACCCCTATACCAGAGGCACCTGACAGCGGCAAGCAGGAGCGGCTCAGGGGAGTGGCAGCCGCATCACACGCCTCTGGATCATCCCAACCGATTCAGGCTATATACAGGGCAGACTACATCCGTACAGGAGGAGCGTATGCCACAGGTTATCGGAGGAGAAATCGGCAATATCGACGCCGACAAGTGGAGCTGCGGCGACTGCGCCGATGCCGGCCAGGAGTACAAAGAAGAAGAGGCCAAGGTCATCATGCACAGCGTCAGCACCCACAAGGCGTTCAACATCGACCGCGACACCGAAAAAAGGATCGTGCGCGCCGTGCCCAAATAGTGCCGCGCGTTCCGGCCGCTGGGCACGTCTGATTGATCTATGAGCCCACCCGATTGAGGTGGGCTTTTTTTCGACCCGTCGCCCGCGCTACAGCGTCCAGTACCACAAAAACTCCGTATTGCCCTTGGCTCCGCGCAGCGGCGATTCGATCAGACCCTTGGGGATCAAGCCCCAGTCCGCAGCCTGAGCCTGCAAGCGGCTGACAACCTCGTGGTGCAGCGCCGGATCTCGAACGATGCCACCCTTCCCCACCCTGCCCCTGCCGACCTCGAACTGAGGCTTGATCAGCGCGATGCCGTGCCCGCCCGGAGCGAGCAGTCTGAGGACCGCCGGGATAACGGTCGTGAGCGAGATGAACGAGACATCAATCACGCTCAGGCCTGTCATGCCGGCGGTTCTCAGCCTGATGTCGCCAGCCGGGTACGGCCTCGGGCTGCTTACTGCGGCTTGCGCCGCCGGCATCTGCTCGGTTCGGCGGTGCGGGGAGGTGCGGGCTCCCGCTTTTCAACAGCTGGTTGTGCGGCGTATGCCGGATCAGTATGCGGACGGGGG
>WTHE01000046.1 GCA_011523315.1 Candidatus Binatota bacterium | reverse complement strand
GCGGTCAGGTCATATTCGTGTTCAAGCGGGTGTGGCATGAAGGGCTTCTTCTGTGACCGAGCGGAATGTAAGGGCGAAGATAAAGCGAATATAAATCTTTGTCAAGCCTTCTCTATCTATTCGTTTTGTGACATGCAGACCTTCCTCAGAGCGGCTTTCACGTCGAGTCTACCTGGAACATGGACACCGTATTGGTGGGTTTTAGCTGTCCCTTTGGCATAGGCTAAAGCCTGCCGGGCACTCTTCAGAATCCTGCTCCCCGCCTTGCTCATGGTGTTTTGCTTCCTCTTTGATAGGTAGAAGCGATTTCCGCTAAGATGGCTTACAGTTCATTCTACCGTCAACACCCTTACGCTTGACAGACGATTTGTGGTCTTTCAAGCTGTGCGGAGAAGAGGGCTCAAGAGGCAAAAGGAGCAAGCATGATTTCCCTGACCGTGAACGGAACCGAACATCGCCTTGAGGTCAGCTCTGACATGCGCCTGCTGTGGGTGCTGCGGGATGTCCTGGGGCTGACCGGCACCAAGTTTGGCTGTGGCATGTCCCAGTGCGGGTCGTGTACCGTCCACCTCGACGGCGAGGCGGCGCGCTCGTGCGTCATCCCGGTCTCGGTTGCCGCAGGCAAGAACATCACGACCATAGAGGGTCTGTCCGCAGATGGCAGCCACCCTCTGCAGCAAGCCTGGGTTGAGCATCAGGTCCCGCAGTGTGGCTACTGCCAGACGGGCATGATTATGGCCGCAGCCGCCCTGCTGACAAAAAATCCTAAGCCGACCGACGCCGATATCGACGGATCAATCACCAATATCTGTCGCTGCGGCACCTATGCGCGGATTCGCGCCGCGATTCACACCGCAGCCGGCAAGCCGGCCTCGAACCCCCAGCAGAGCGGATGAGGAGGCGACGATGAAACAGCTATCCCGTCGTGCGTTTCTGTTACGGTCCGCCGCAGTCGGCGGCGGCCTGCTGTTGGAAGTCGTGCTGCCCGACCGTGGCGCGGCCGAGACCGGGCAGGCGGCCGCCGGGCAAAGCCCGGAGGTCACGGCCTGGATCCTGGTCCACCCGGACGACACGATCACCATCCGGGTGGCCCGGGTGGAGATGGGCCAGGGCAGTTTCACCGGCCTGCCGATGCTGGTCGCCGAAGAGCTGGCCTGCGACTGGAGCAAGGTGCGAGCCGAGTATGCGTCCACCAGCGAACACCTCAGACGCGGGCGTATTTTTCACACCATGGCGACCGGCGGGAGTCGGTCGATCCGGGACAGCCAGGAGTATCTGCGCCAGGCCGGGGCGGCGGCCCGGATGATGCTGACCGAGGCAGCAGCCCTACACTGGGGTGTGCCGCTCTCAGAGTGTGTGGCTGAGAACAGTGTGATTAGCCATCCGCCGAGCCAGCGTCAGCTGAGTTTTGGAGCGGTGGCGGCCGATGCGGCCCGGCTGCCGATCCCCGCCGACCCGCCGCTCAAGGAGCCTGCGGCCTGGAAACGGCTCGGCCAGTCTGCGGACCGGTTCGATATCCCGGACAAGGTGACCGGTAAGACCGCGTATGCGATTGATACCCGGCTGCCGGGCATGGTCTATGCGGCGATTGCCCAGTGTCCGGTGTTCGGCGGCCGGCTGAAAAGTGCCCAGGCCGACAACATTGCCGATATGCGCGGATTCATCAAAGTCCTGCCCCTGGAAGACGCGGTCGTGGTGGTGGCCAAAGAGAGCTGGTGGAATGCCCACCAGGCGCTCCGCGCTCTGCCGGTCGAGTGGGACTTTGGCGATAACGCCACGGTCAGCAGCGCCAGTATCATGGACTTCCTACGCGAGGGCCTGGACCTCGAATCGGCTCCCGTCTCGCGCCACCAGGGCGATGTGGACCAGGCCTTCGCCAGTGCGGCCAAGACGGTTGAGGCCGAGTACTACGCGCCGTATCTGGAACACGCCACCATGGAGCCCCAGAACTGCACAGTGCTGTACACCGACGCGCGGGTCGATGTCTGGGCGCCGGCTCAGAACAGCGAAGCCACCGTGGCGGTGACGGCCGAGACGGCCGAGGTGCCGGTTGAGCGGATCGAGGTCCACAAGGTCGATCTGGGCGGCGGCTTTGGCCGCCGGGGGCTGTATATCGAGTTTGTACGCCAGGCCGTCATGATCGCCAAAACCATGCCCGGCACCCCGGTCCAGCTGATCTGGTCCAGGGAAGAGGATATCCAGCACGGCCGCTATCGACCGGTCGCCCTGATCCGCATGAGGGCCGGCCTGGATGCTGCGGGTGAGCCCAGCGCCTGGTTTGTGCGCCAGGCCGAGCAGTCGATTTTCAGCACGGTGCGTCCCGGTCTGGTCCGGGACGGGGTTGACCTGGTCGGGGTGCGGACCTTTGCCGACGCGCCCTACGCCTTCCCCAATGTTCACATGGAATACGCCATGCGGAATACCCACGTGCCACCCGGACCGTGGCGGGCGGTGGCCCATACCCACAACCCCTTCTTTCGGGAGTGTTTCATTGATGAGCTGGCTCACGCCGCAGGCCAGGACCCGTATCGGTTTCGCCGCAAACTTCTGGCCGGGGCGCCGAAAGACCTGGCGATTCTTGACGCGGTGGCCGAGGCAGCGGACTGGGACACCGCACCGCCACAGGGGGTGCATCGCGGCATTGCCGTGCAGGACGCCTATGGCAGCTATACCGCAGCCGTTATCGAGGTGTCGGTCAACGACGCGGGCGCCCTCCACATCGACCGGGTGCTGGTCGGCATCGACTGCGGCTATGTCGCCAACCCCGACTCGGTCCGAGCCCAGCTCGAGGGCAGCGTGGTGTACGGGCTGACGGCCGCGCTGTACGGCGAGATTACGATCAAGGACGGCCGGGTTGAACAGTCCAATTTCCATGACTACCAGATGATGCGGATTGCCGAGATGCCCAAGGTCGAGACGATCCTGGCCCCCAGCGGTGGTTTCTGGGGCGGAGCTGGAGAGCCGGGCATGTCCCCGCTGGCCCCGGCGCTGTGCAACGCGATTTTCGCCGCCACCGGCAAACGTATCCGCTCCCTGCCGCTCAAGCATCATGATGTACGCTGGGCATAGATGACTGCCTCGTTTAATCATTCACCGTGCGGGCGACTGCCGCGCCGCCGTCTGCTGGGCCTGCTGACGGGCCTGCCGCTGGTGTCGCTGTTCAGGCCACGCCTGGCTCGGGCGGTCGAGCCCGACCAAGCCATCACCCAGGGCGTAGTGCCCGAAAAGCTGCGGCCGCTCATTCGTGCCGCCACGGGCGGCGTGCCGCCCCGGCTCGGGCGGGTCAGGCTCAGCCTGCCGACCCTGGCCGAGAGCGGGAATTCGGTGCGGCTCAAGGTCGAGGTCGAGAGCCCGATGACGGCGGCGGCCTATGTGCGGCAGATCCATATCTTCTCGGAAAAAAATCCCCGTCCGCTTATTGCCCGCTTTTCTCTCGGCCCGCGTGCCGGACGGGCCGAGGTGAACACGCGGATTCGACTGGCCGGCACCCAGCGGGTGCTGGCCCTGGCGGTGATGAACGACGGGTCGGCGTGGCTGGATACGGCCGAGGTGGCGGTCACTGCGGCGGCGTGTGTCGAGGGCAGCTGAGCGGGCTATGGCGACGGCGAGAATTCACGTTCCGCAGCGGCTCACAGCCGGCCAGGTTTTTGAGGTGCGCCTGCTCATCCGCCATCCCATGGAAACCGGCCTGCGGTATGACAACGTCGGCCACACGATTCCAAAGAATATCGTGCATACGCTTGTGTGTCGGTACAACGGCCAGGAGGTATTCCACGCCGAGCTGTTTCCCGGCATTGCCGCCAACCCGTATTTCTCGTTTTTCACTACTGCTGAATCGTCGGGTGAACTGGAGTGCACGTGGACCGACGACGCCGGAGTCACTACCTCCGAGCGGGTGGCGATCACGGTCAGCCAGTGAAACCCCGTGCGGTCCTGCAGCTTGGACATGCTTGCCCGTAGAACCCACACCGGCCTGCTCTCAGTCCGCCACTCACGCCGGGAAAATCCCCCTCAGTCCCCCTTTGTCAAAGGGGGAAGCGCGAAACGCAGGGGGATTTCCGGGCAGAAGAATGCTCCTCCGGGAAAGAAGTGCAAACTGAGACACTCCTCGCTCCTGGGGTTGGTGGTGCTCCTGGGGCTGCTGTCCGTCGCTCATCCGGCCGGCGCCGACCCGCCCGCCAGCCGTGGCGCGACTCTGGCCTCGGCGTGTGCCGTGTGTCACGGTCCTGACGGACGCAGCCGGGGGGCGATTCCCGGGCTCAATGGCCTGTCGCCCGAATCCCTCAGGCGGGCGATGTCCGACTTTCGGACCGAACAACGTCCGGCGACGGTCATGCACTATATTGCCGCTGGGCTTGCTCCTGCGGATATCGAAGCCGTGGTCTCCCATTTCGGGCAAGAGAGGTAATCCTGAACAGCTTATCTCCAAGAGGGGAGTGCTGCCACGCATGCCGGTGCTGACGCGTCGCCAGGTATTGGGCCTGGCCGGCAGCCTGCCCGTGGCCGGACTGCCGAACTCCCGCCTGTGGGCAAAGCCTTCCGGCCGGGTGGTGGTGCTCGGCGGCGGATTTGGCGGGGCGACATGCGCCAAATACCTGCGCCTGGCCGCCCCCGAGCTTGAGGTCAGCCTGGTGACGGCCGAGGAACGGTTTATCAGCTGTCCGTTCAGTAACACCGCCCTGGTTGGTCTACGCGACTTGGCCTCCCTGACCCATGGCTATCGCACGCTCCAGGAACGCTATGGGGTGCGGCTTATACACGCTCGGGCCACACAGCTCGATCCGGCCCGGCACCGCCTCAGCCTGGCCGACGGCCAGAGCCTGGCCTACGACAAGCTGGTGCTCTCGCCAGGCGTTGAGCTACGCTGGGGAGCGCCACACGGCTACGACCGGGCTGCGGCCGAGGTGTTCCCCCACGCCTGGCAGGCCGGGCCACAAACCGTCCTGCTGGGCCGTCAGCTCACGGCCATGGAGGATGGCGGGCTGGTGGTGATTGCGGTTCCGGAGACGCCCTACCGCTGCCCGCCCGGACCCTACGAGCGGGCGAGTCTGATCGCCCACTATCTCAAGACCCATAAGCCCAGGTCAAAAGTCCTGATCCTGGATGCCAAGGACACGTTTACCAAGGACCGGCTGTTTCTGGCCGCCTGGCAGCGCCTGTATCCCGGCCTGCTCGAATGGGTGGCGGGCAGTCAGGGCGGACGGGTCATCGAGGTCGAGAGCAAGGCGGGTGTCGTCCGCACCGAGTTTGACGAATACACACCGGCCGTGGCCAATATTATTGCGCCGCAACGGGCGGCGGCGATTGCCCGCACCGCCGGACTTGACCAGGATCGGGGCTGGTGTGCGGTCAAAGCCAGCAGCTTTGAGTCGGTCGTGCATCCAGACGTGCATATCATCGGTGACGCGGCCATCGCCAACCCCATGCCCAAGTCGGCCTTCAGCGCCAATATCCAGGCCAAGGCGTGCGCGCTGGCCATCGTCGCCCAGCTTCGCGGCCAGCCGCTCGCCCAGCCGGTGTTGATGAACACCTGTTACAGTCTGGTTGCGCCCGACTACGGTATTTCCATCAGCGCGGTCTATCGGGTTGAAAACGACACGATTCGGGTCGTGCCCGGCTCAAGCGGCACCAGCCCGCTCGACGCCCCCGACGCAACCCGCGCCCTGGAAGCCGACTATGCCCGGTCGTGGTACGCCAATATCACGGCCGATACCTTTGCTTAGGATGTTTTTTCTCAATGCCCTTTTGGCCGTCTTGACCGGCGTGTGGGGGCTGTGTCTCGCCTCGGGTCTTGCCGATGGGTCCGCTCCAACCCCCAAACCCGCTCTACCGGCTGCCCTCAGCGACCAGCCCGGCGATATCGAACGCGGGCGACGTATCGTGCTCGACCGCGAGCGCGGCGACTGTGTGGTGTGTCACGCCATGCCGCTGCCCGGGCGGCAGTTTCACGGCAGTCTGGGGCTTCCCCTGGATGGCATCGGCAGTCGCTCCGGCGCGGCTGAGCTGCGCCGGCGGCTGGTCAACCCCAAGGCGTTCGACCCGCACACCATCATGCCGGCCTATCATTCCACCCAAGGGCTGCACCGGGTGCTTGGGTCCTACCGCGGACGGCCTATTCTCAGCGCCCAGGAGATTGAGGATGTGGTCGCCTATCTCCTCAGCCTGCGGGCGGACGGGCCGGCTGAACTGCCGGTTTCCCGTCCGCATCGCGTCGATCCTGAGCGCACGGAGACAGGCTCACCTACCGTAGTGGACGGTCGCCGTTCGGGCTATGTGTATCTGTCGGAGGAAAACCGGCGCTTGCAGGACGACGCATTCGGCAATCCGGGCCTGCTGTGGGTCGAGCGGGGGAGTGCGCTGTGGGCTCAGCCGCACGGTCTGAGCCACACGTCGTGCGCCAGCTGTCACGCCGACCCTGCGGTCAGCATGCGCGGTACACGAACCCGCTATCCCCGTTTTGATACCCGTCGCAAGGGGTTGATCAATCTCGAACAACAGATCAACCGCTGCCGTGAAGAGCGGCTTGGGGCGGCCGCCTATGCGTATGAGTCCGACGACTTGCTGGCCCTGAGCGCGCTGGTCGGCTTTCAGTCGCGCGGCCTGCCGCTCCAGGTTGATATCGAGGGGCCGGCACAGGCGTTTTTTGAGGCCGGCCGGGCGTTCTTTGAGCGCCGCCGGGGTCAGCTCGATATGGCCTGCGCCCAGTGTCACGACGGGTACGCCGGCCAACGCCTGCGCGGTGATATCCTCAGCCAGGGCCAGATCAACGGCTTCCCGATTTACCGCCATGCCTGGCAAAGCCTCGGCTCCAGCCACCGTATGTTTGCCTGGTGTAATACCGCCATCCGGGCCGAGCCGTTCGCCTACGGGGCTGACGAGTACGTCAATCTTGAGCTGTATCTGGCCTGGCGCGGGCGTGGCCTGGGGGTCGAAACGCCGGCCGTGCGGCGGTAGCGATTCTGCGTGAAAATGTCAAAGAAGCTCTTCTACGTCATTTTGTGGTGCTGGGCGATGTTTTTCAGGATGCTCGACAAGGTCTTCACTTTGATCGGATTGTGCTGCGGAACCACTTCATGATGTTCACCGTTGACCCGCGTTGTAATTCGCACGTGGGAGCCTCGTTGCCGGGTGGCCTCGTAGCCCAGACGACGAAGCGACGTTTGCAGGGCCGCGCTGCTCACATTGCGGGGCAATTTCATGCGGTCAGCACCTCGTCGCGTACGAAATGCAGGCGAATTACCTTGGGGCGCGGCTCGGTCTTCTCTTCCAAGCCGAGGATGTCGGCCCTATCTCTTCTCGACCAGCCGACCCGACAGGTATTTGTGGATGACGCTCGACAAAAGCGTCTGATACGGGATGCCCTCCTCCCGCGCCCGTGCGTGGGCAAGACTGAAGTCACGTTCGGTCACCCGCAGGTTGACTCGCCGGGTCTTGTTGAACGTATTGCGAGCCGCTTGACGGGCCTGCTTGAACTCGT
>WTHE01000197.1:4157-7479 GCA_011523315.1 Candidatus Binatota bacterium | reverse complement strand
AGATCGAAACCCTGACCTCGAACCGCGCGCAGAAAGGGAATAAAAGCCCGCAGGCCGCGCGCCCGGTGGTAGATCAGGACCTCGTTCAGGGCCGGATGATAGTCCAGCAGCGGGGCGGCGGCCGGCTCGACCGCCCAGGCAATATGGCTGTCGGGATAGGCGTGCCGCACCCGCATCAGCAGCGGCAGGGCTCTGGTGACATCGCCGATTGCCCCGAGCAGGACGATCAGGATGCGCTGGGGGCTCGGAACGCTCAGGGGCGGCGGGGAGGCTCGCATGGGGGACTGCTCGGCAGCGTCTCGGGGTGAAAAATCCAAACGACTGGGGAAAGGGCCCGCGGTGTCCGGTCCCGTCGATTTCAGCCGACCGACAGGTATCCTATCCGCCGACCGATTGCCGTGTCGAGTCGGGCCGGAAAATCCGTCGCCCTATTGATGGGAAGCGCGGTTTACGCTACAGCAGCCTAGGGGCAAGGTTTGTGGCAATGGATCTTGCTCGTGAGGAGCACGGCATCCATGCCAGACGCACGACAGCAGTTATTGGCCGCCCTGGTCGAGCAGTCCTACCGCTGGGACCCGGTCAAGAAGTTTCGGCTGGCCTCGGGCCGGCTGAGCGACTACTACCTGGAGTGCAAGCTGACGACCTTTCAGGCTCACAGCCTGCCGCTCGTCGGCCAGCTGCTGTACGACAGGCTCAAGGGCCGCGCGGTGGCCTGTGGCGGGCTGACCCAGGGCGCCGATCCCCTGGCCCTGGCCCTGGCCTACTACAGCGCCGGGCAGGCCGATCCGATCCAGGCCTTCAGCGTCCGCAAAGAACCCAAAGCCCACGGGGCGCGGCGCTGGATTGAGGGCTGCGCCCAGCCCGGCGACCGGGTCTTTGTGCTTGACGACGTGGTGACGACCGGCGGCTCGACCATCAGGGCGATTGAGGCCTGTCGGGAGGGGGATTTGGATGTCCGGGGCGCCCTGGTCCTGGTTGACCGTGAAGAGAACGACGGGCTGAACAACATCCGGGCGGCGCTCGGCGAGGCATTGCCCGTCCTGACTGTCTTTACCCGCACGGAGATCGAAGCCTACCGGCGCGAGTCTCAGCCTGCATCACCCCCAGCCCATTAAACAGACTGGAAAGGAGGACATCCATTGGCAGAAACACAAGGATGGCAAGACGAAACGGTCCAGGTAGCTGGTACCGAGTTGGTAGTGACGAGCGGGGGCTCCGGCCCCGCACTGCTCGTGTTGCACGAGGAACTGGGACATCCGGGCATTACCAGTTGGCATGAAGAGTTGGCCCGGACGCATACGGTCATGGTCCCCCACCACCCGGGCTTTGGCAAATCGCCCCGGGTCGAGTGGGTCAATAATGTGCGCGATCTGGCCGGTTTCTACGCCCAGGTAATCCAGGACAGGAGTCTGGCCCCGGCCAACGTCATCGGATTTTCGCTGGGCGGCTGGGTTGCGGCGGAAATGGCGGCCGCCAACGCCGCCCAGTTCCGGCGTCTGGTGCTGGTCGGCGCAACCGGCATTCGACCGCCCGAGGGCGATATCAAGGATATGTTTATCGTCACCGCCCGGGCCTATCTCGATGCCAGCGTTGCCGACATGGAAAACACCCCGGAGTTCGCCAAACTGTACGGCGGCGAGCAAACCCCCGAGCAGTACGAAGCCTGGGAAGACGCGCGGGCCGAGACCGCCCGTATCGCCTGGGAGCCGTACATGTTCTACCCCAGCCTGGGACCCCTGCTGGCCGGAGCAAAAGACCTGCCGACCCTTATTATCTGGGGCAGAAACGATGACGTTGTCCCACTGAGCGCGGGCCAAGCCTATAACAAGGCGATTCCCGGCTCCGAGCTGGTCGTGTTCGACAACTGTGGCCACCGGCCCGAGATCGAACAGACCGAGGCCTTCGTTGATCGGGTTCGGCGCTTTTTGGCCTAGCCCTGCGGTTACGGCCGACCGGGGCGGGTTCGTCCGTCCCGGTCGGAGTCCCTAGGACCGATAGGCGGTATACTCCCGTCCGAACGCCTCGCGGGCAACAATGCCCTTCATGATCTCCGGCGTGCCGTCGCCGATCTCCAGACCCAGCACATCCCGCCAGCGCTGTTCCAGCGGCGCGTCCATGCTGTAGCCGTAATGCCCGTGCAGAATGATGCAGGCGTGAATCGCCTCGGCCGAGAACTTGGGCCCCATCCATTTGGCCATGGCCGCCTCTGCGGTATGTTTGCGGCCCTGGTCCTTGAGCCACAGGCACTTGTAGGACACCAGCCGCGCCGCTTCGAGCAGGCTCAGATGCTCGGCAATCTGGAACGCCACGCCCTCAAAGGTGGCCAGCGGCTTGCCAAAGACGATCCGGCCCTTGGTGTACGCGATGGTCTCGTCCAGCGACTGCTGGGCGGCGCCGATGCAGGCCAGCCCGATGATCGCCCGGTTGAAATCAAAGGCGACCATGGCCTGCTGAAAACCCCGGCTCTCATCGCCGACCCGATTCCGGGCCGGCACCCGCACCCCGTCAAAAAACAGCGAGCCGCGCTGGGTCAGGCGTTCGCCCGGACTCTTATAGACCTGGCGGCTGACGCCCGGGCTGTCGAGCGGGACCAGAAAGGCCGACAGGCCGTGGGCGCCCTGCTCGCCGGTGCGGGCAAAGACAATGCAGGCGTCGGCATAGCCGGCAAAGGTGATGGAGGCTTTTTCGCCGCTGATGACGTAGTCGTCGCCCATCTTTTGAGCCCGGGTGGTGATGTTGGCCGCGTCCGAGCCGGCGCTCGGCTCGGTCAGGCCAAAGGCGATGACCGCGTCGCCTCTGGCGTGTCGGGTCAGCCACTCGGCCTGGACCTCGGGGTGGGCGTAGTCGGCCAGCAGTTCTGAGGCGATCAGGCCCAGCTGGATATACAGGCTGTAGTTGAAGTCGCCCCGTGACAGCTCCTCGGTCATCAGGCCGCAGGTGACATAATCGACTTCTTGGCCGCCAAACTTTTCCGGCACCCGCAGCCCGAAGATGCCCAGTTCGGCCGCCTCCCGCAGCTCCTCGCGGCTGATCGTGTGGCCCGCATCCCAGTGGGCGTATTTGGGCAGCAGTTTTTCCTTGGCGTACTGGCGCAGGCTGTCTTGAAGCAGGCGCTGCTCTTCACTGAAGGTGAATTCCATGGCGCTCCTCTCAGCGGGACAGGTGTGGGCATGGTACTGGCCACGGGCAGGAGCCGCAAGATATGGTTGGCGCTATGCGGGCTCACGGCGCGCTTCGCTTTTTTGGCCGGAGTGGGCTATAAGACAGGCGATCAGGTCGGGCAATGCGTTCGTCTCAATGGGGCGGTCACCCTCGGCCACCT
>WTHE01000197.1:0-4057 GCA_011523315.1 Candidatus Binatota bacterium | reverse complement strand
GGTCCGACCTGGGTCCGGCCTGAAGGAGCGAAGGAGTTCGACATGGATTTCAGCTATTCAGCGGCAGAAGAACAGTTTCGTGACGAAGTGCGGGTCTGGATGGAGGCCAATGTGCCGGACGACCTGCGGGGCGGCAAGGACGAAGACCTGGAGCCCGCAGAACGCTGGCAGCGCGGCCTGGACTGGCATCAGAAGCTTCACGAGGGGGGCTGGGTCGGCCTGTGGTGGCCCGAGGAATATGGCGGGCGCGGAGCCTCGCTGCTCGAACAGGCCATCTTCAACGAAGAGATGAATCGCCTGGGCGTGTCGCAAGGGGTGAACCTGAGCGGAATTTCGCTGCTCGGGCCGACCCTGATGCACTGGGGCACGGAAGCCCAGAAGCAGCGCTTCCTGCCCAAGATTCTGCCGGCCGAACACATCTGGTGTCAGGGCTATTCCGAGCCGGGCTCGGGCTCGGATCTGGCCTCCATCCAGACCCGGGCGGTTGAAGACGGCGACCAGTTCGTGGTCAACGGCCAGAAGGTGTGGACGAGTTGGGCGCAGTACTCGGACTGGTGTTTTGTGCTGGTCCGGACGGACCCCGACGCTCCCAAACACAAGGGCATCAGCTATATCCTAGTCGATATGCACAGCCCCGGCGTGACGGTTCGCCCGCTGGTCCAGATCAACGGCGACGCGGAGTTCAACGAGGTCTTTTTCGAGGACGTGCGGGTGCCCAGGGAGAATCTGGTCGGAGACCTCAACGAGGGCTGGATGGTGGCGATTACGACCCTGATGTTCGAGCGGGTGTCGAGCAGCAGCTTCTACCGCTTCGAGAAGCTCCTGCCCCAGCTGCACGAGGTCGCCCGCCGGGTCGAGTTGAACGGCCGTCCGGCGATTGAGGACGAGGCCGTGCGTCAACAGCTGGCCCAGTTCTCGATTGAGGCCGAGGCGGTCAAGTATAACGAGCTGCGCCGCCTGACCCGCCAGCTCCACGGCCAGCCGCCGGGACCCGAGGGTTCCTTCTCCAAGATCCTGGCCAGCGAGCTGAATATGCGGGTCGTGGACTTTGCCATGGAACTCTTGGGGCCGTATGCGGTGCTGGCCAAGGGCTCGCCGTTTGCGGTCGATCAGGCCCGCTGGTCGTATCGGATGCTGAGCGCGCGGGGCGGTACGATCGCCGCCGGGACGAACGAGATTCTGCGCGGGGTGATTGGCGAGCGGGTGCTGGGGCTGCCCAAGGCGCGCTAGGGCGCAAACGCTTGACACTGCGAAGTAGCTTGGACTAGCATTTCAGCCGACTCGAACACGCCCGGCTCAGGGTAAAGGAGGACGCCATGCCGAATGGAACAGCGACCAAGATGTGGGCCCTGCCCAACGCAACCCTGACCGTGCCGCAGAGCCTGCTGGCCCACGGCGGGGCTGACGAGCTGGTGGAGATTCCGTGCCCGGCCTATCTGATCGAACACCCCAAGGGTTTGGTCCTGTTCGATACCGGCTGCCATCCGGCGGCGGCCGATGACCCGGTCGGTCACTGGGGACCGTTTGCCGAAGCCCTGCAGATCAACTATCCCAAAGAGCTGTTGCTCGACCGCCAGATTCAGGCCCTGGGCTACAAGATGGACGATATCAAATACGTGATCGTCTCCCACCTGCACCTCGACCACACCGGCTATCTGCACGCCTTTCCGAACGCCAAGTTCCTGATCATGGAAAACGAGCTGCGCTACGCCTACTGGCCGGATACGCATCTGCGGGACGTGTTCGTGTTCAAGGATATCGTGCCGACCCGCAATTTTGACTGGCTGGAGTTGCAGGGCGATTTTGACGTGTTTGGCGACAGCAGCCTGCACCTGCTCAAGACCCCGGGCCATACGCCGGGCGAAAGCTCGCTGTACGTCCACCTGCCCAACCGCTCCATCCTGCTCGTTGGCGATACCCTCCACCTGCGGATGCAGTTCGACACCCTGGCCGGCATGCCGCTGGATACCGATCCGGCCCAGTCCTCGCTGTCGATTCAGCGCATCAAGGCCCTGCGCGACCTGCACGAGGCCAGCGTCTGGATTTCGCACGACCCCGAAGACTGGGTCGAGTTTCCGCACGCGCCCGCGCCGATCGAATAGACCTCTCCGGGAGAAGACCGATGCCGCTGTACGAATACCACTGCGTCGCCTGTCAGCTCACCTTTGAGGAGTTAAGCTCAATGCGTGAGTCCAACAAAAAGAAGGCGTGTCCGAGCTGCGGCAAACGCGCTCCCCGGATTGTGTCGGCCTTTGCCATCAGCTCCGGCGCGGTCGATGTCCACGCCGGACAGCAGCCCCGGCCCAGCCCTCAGAATCAGCACCAGCGACCCCTGTGCATGCGCTACCCGCAGGTTCCCCTGTCGTGTCATATGGACGAGTACTCGGTGAAGCGCTTTGCCGCCCACAGTGTCGGCCGGGGCAACGAGTTTGACGATACCACGGCCAAGGCGGCCGAGGTGCGCCAGCAGCGCGGCCTGCCCGAACCCAGCTATGCGCCGCCCTCGCACGGCCACGACCACGGCCACAGCCATAAGAAGAGCGCCGACAGCACGAACTTCCGCCGCCACGCCCATTCGCACGATCACAGCCACACGAAGGGGAAAGGCCACTCGGCGGCCAAGGCGGCGCATAGCCACTAGCCATGCCAGCCCAAGCCCCTCACGTGGCTGTCTCCCGGCGGGTGGCGGGCTGAGCGGTGTCCTGACCAGCGGAGAGACGCCATGCATGTTGCGGTCCTCGGCGCCGGGGTGCTCGGCCTGAGCACGGCTCTGCTGGCCCAACAGCGCGGCTGGACCGTCAGCCTGTACACCGACCGCCTGCCGCTGCACACCACCTCGGTCAAGGCCGGCGCCAGCTTCAAGCCCCACGCGGTGGGGTATACCGCACACACCCGGCGTCTCCTCGAAGACAGCTGGACCGCGTTTGAGCGGGTGCAGGCCGAGGCCGGCGCGGCTGCGGGCGTGCGCAAACACGTCCACTGGGAGGCCAGCAGCGCGCCCCGGCCCCGAGCCGACTATCTGTCGGTGATGCAGCAGGTGCGCATCCTGGAGCGGCCCGAGGTACCCGGCGGATACGCCTTTGGCTGGAGATATGTGAGCTTTTTCATTGATATGCCCGTGTACCTGACGTGGTTGATGGCCCAATTCGAGCAAAACACGGGCCGCGTCGTGGTCGTCAACCAGCCGTTCACCGATCTGGAGCAGTTAGCCGGTCTGCCGGCCGAGATTGTGTTCAACTGTACCGGCCTGGGCTCACGTCGGCTGTGTCACGACCAGAACTTGATCCCGATCAAGGGCCAGGTCGTGGTCGTCGGCCCCCGGCCGGACATGGATTGGTCGATCAACGCCGACGGGTTTTATGTGTATCCGCGCAAAACCGAGACCCTGCTGGGCGGAACGACCGAGCGAAACATCGACACCGAAACGGTCGACAACGGGGCGCTGCACCTGGTGATTCATGGCAACAAGCGCATCCTGCCCGGTCTGGAGTTGGGCGATGTCCGCCGGGCGTATGCCGGGCTGCGGCCCTACCGGGAGGGCGGCATCCGGCTCGAGGCCGAAGAGCGAAACAGTCGGCGCATCGTCCACAACTACGGCCACGGCGGGGCCGGGGTGACCCTGTCGTGGGGCAGTGCCCGGGCGGCGCTGGACTGTGTCTGAGCCATGGCCCTGACACTTGAGCGGCTGCGCAGCCGCTATCCGCAGTTCAGGTATGAAAGCTACTCCTGCACCCTCCGCGGGCGGCGCTTGAGGCTGGGTTTCCGCTTTGTTGTCGAGCCGGATATTGTCTTTGAGCCCCAGCTGAGCCTCGAAGCGGTCGATCCCGCCCGGCTCGACCGCCTTGAACCGTGCGTCCTCAGTAACCTGGTCTTCCATCTCGGCCTGATTGAGATGCTGAGCTATTGGAAGGCGACCTGCTCTCCCCGCATTGTTGTCCAGGCCGGTTATTTGGACGCGCGGCAGATCGACTGGTGGACGGATCTGCTGCTGCACGGGATGCGGGAGTTCTTTTACCGCAACCGCATCAACTACAAGCAGCCGGATTTTGTGCGATTG
>WTHE01000302.1 GCA_011523315.1 Candidatus Binatota bacterium | reverse complement strand
AGCGGAATTCCAAGAAAGAGTTGTTCGAGTTCGATGTTTCGGCACGATGGACGGGAGGATAAACAATGAATCGGTAAGGATTATTGTTTGGCGAGCGTGGCTCGCGCTACTTGCTCGAAGTGCGACTTCTTGGCTGGAAAGTCTGGATCAGAAATCCACTCTCCGGCTTCCAATTCTCGGATCAACTGCCGCTCTTCTTCGTCCAGCGGCTCTTCTTGAGGGCGGATATTCTCGCGGGGCATGGCTCCTCCTCTCTCGCGTCATCCCATCAGCTCTGCGGCCTGCACGCAATATGCAGATCGGTCCGGCTTGAACGCGAACCTGCCTTTTTTGGCAAGCTCGTCAGCCGAGGGCTCTCACCGCCCACCCGCCTTTCTGCTAGGCTTGGGCCAAGCAAAGGAGTACACCAATGTCCGAACCAACCGACAGCCCGAACACACGTCCCATTGATACCGGAACACAGCAGCTCTTGTGCCATATCGAAGACGGCGTCGGGGTGGTGACCTTCAACCGCCCGGAAGCCCGCAACGCGCTGTCCGATATCCTGACCCCGGCCCTGCGCCGCATCATGCCCGAGCTGGCGGCCATGCCCGAGGTCGGCTGTATCCTGCTGACCGGTGCCGGCCAAGCCTTCTGCGCTGGCGGCGATGTCAAAAGCATGAACGCCGGCCCGCCGGTCGAACAGACCACCGAACAGAAGATTGCGACCCTGCGCCACAAACAGGCCACCCTGACGGCCATGATCTACGAGCTGCAAAAGCCCGTCATCGCCGCCCTGCCCGGCCCGGCCGTCGGCGCCGGCCTGTCCATCGCCCTGGCCTGCGATATCCGGATTGCCGCCGAGCGGGCGTTCATCAGCACCGCCTTTCGGAATATCGGTCTGTCGGGCGACTACGGCGGCAGCTGGTTTCTGACCCAGCTGGTGGGCACCGCCAAAGCCCGAGAGCTGTACTACACCGCCGACCGGGTCAGCGCGCGCGAGTGCGAGCGGCTCGGCATCGTCAACCGGGTCGTAGCCGACGACGAGCTGCACGCCGAAGCCCTGGCCCTGGCCAAACGGATTGCCGCCGGACCGCCCATCGCCATCGGCTATATGAAAGAAAATCTGAACCGGGCGGTGACCCAGGATCTGCGCACCTGTCTCGACATGGAGGCCGACCGCCTCATCCGCGTCCAGCAGACCGAAGACTTTCGGGAGGCGGTCAGGGCTTTTGTTGACAAGCGGCCGCCCACCTTTCGGGGCCGCTAAAACGGGTCTACGCCTCAGCACCCCGCACGCCCACCCCCGTCGTCAGCTTTCCGTAGGTAACACTGACCAGCAGGGACAGGAGGCCGAAGACAAAGACAATCGTGACAACCGTGGTGCCGGGAAAGTTGGTGCCAGCGATGAGCAGAGCCAGCGCGACATTGCGAATCGCCGTGGAGACGGCCAGCGACCGGCGCAGGGCGGCCGCCTCGCCTCGCATCATCATATTCCCGATCAGGAGACACACCAGAACGGACAGCAGGGCTGCCAGATGCGGCACAACCCCCAGACCAACAATCTGCCGGGCTTGCAGGGCGGCGATCAGGCTCAGCGTCACCACAACACCGATCAGGGCGAGCCGGGGCAGGAACTGCAGCAGTGTCTGTGCCCAACTCGGCCTGACATGCTGGATGACCATACCGACACTCAGCGGGATCAGCTGGGCGGTCAGGAGGATCTGGATGACTCTCCAGGGGTCGATTTCCAAGCCAGCCTCGCTCGGGGGCAGGCACACGGCGAGGATGAGCGGCGTGAGCGGGACGCACAGGAAGGCCACAATGAGCATCAGCCCCACCGCGTAGGGCAGGTCGCCCTTGGCCAGTCCGACAAAGGGCGGGGCGGCCGACGCGACTGGGACGGCGGCCATGACCAGCAGGCCGATGACGATGTCGGGGCCAAGCGGCAAGCCCTGCAGCGCGAGGACGAACACGGCAGGAACGATGAGGAAATTTGCCACCAGGCCGCGTAACACGAGGTGGTACTGCCGGGCGACGGCGAGCACCGCCCCAAAGGGAGTGCGCAAGCCAACACCCAGCAACAGGCACATGAGCGAAATCAGCATCAGCGTATTGACAACGTCAACCATCGTCGAACCGACCTCCTCCTCTGAGAGCCGCACCTGGGGCGCGGCTGGGGGCTCCTCTTCATCACCGACAGCAGTCGGCTCCCCGTGCCGCTCCACACGGGCCGAACACCCGCCGGGCAGCACAGGTGGGCCGACTAGGAAAATTTTGGCACGAACTCGGCGTAGCGGTCCAGCTGTGGCAGGACCTTGTCGGCGGTCTGCGGACGGGCGCCGAACACGACCCGCTCCACACCCAAGTCTTCATACTGGCGCAGCAGCTCTTCCTTGCCCGGCGCGCTGAAGATGGTCACCGACAACTCGTGGGGATCGCGGCCGGCCTGTTGGGCGCGGTCGCGCAGATCGCTGAGACTGGCGGCCAAATCCTCCGCCACCAGACCGATTGGAATCCAGCCATCACAGTAGCGCACCACCCGGTTCATGCCGCTTGAGGTATGCGTGCCCAGAACAATCGGTGGATACGGCTTCTGGACCGGCTTGGGATGACACCAGATCGGGTCGAAGTCCACGAACTCGCCGTGATACTCGGCCTCTTCTTCGGTCCAGATGCACTTCATCGCCTCAATCTTCTCGCGCAGCACCTTCCAGCGCCGGTCGAACGGCGTGCCGTGGTTTTCCATCTCTTCGGCGTTCCAGCCGCCGCCGATGCCCAGGATCAGCCGGCCCTGGGACAGCCGGTCAACCGAGGCGACCTGTTTGGCCAGCTTGATCGGGTCGTGCTCAATGACCAGGCAGATGCCGCTACCGACCTTGATGCGGCTGGTGACCGCAGCCGCCGCCATCAGCGCCACAAACAGGTCATGGGCGTGCCAGTACTCCTGGGGCAGCTCGCCGCCGATTGGCCACGGGCTCTTGCGGCTGGCCGGAATGTGGGTGTGTTCGGGGAACCAGACCGACTCAAAGCCGCGTTCTTCAACGGCACAGGCAAAGTCGTCGGGCCGCATCGAATAGTCGGTGGAAAACATCATCATGCCGAGTTTCATGGCACACTCCGGGCGTGGCAGCGGGCGGCTACGCGAGCTGTTATGCGAATTTGGGGACTGCGGCGGCGTAGCGGTCGAGCAGCGGCAGGACCTTGTCGGCGCCCTCGGACGGCGCGCCAAACACCACCCGCTCGACGCCCAACTCCTGGAACTGGCCGAGCTGGGCCTCGTCATCGCTGGCCATGAACATGGTGATCGACTGCTCGTGCGGCGAACGGCCGGCCTGTTCCGCCCGTCCGCGCAGATCGGCCGTCATTTCCTTGACATCCTTGAGCCCGCCACCGACCGGGATCCAGCCGTCACAGTAATTGACCACCCGGTTGAGGCCGCTCGAGGTATGGGTGCCCAACAGGATTGGCGGATGGGGTTTCTGGACCGGCTTGGGATGACACCAGATCGGATCGAAGTCCACAAACTCGCCATGATACTCGGCGTTTTCCTCGGTCCAGATGACCTTCATCGCCTCGATCTTCTCGCGCAGCACTCTCCAGCGGCGGTTGAACGGCGTGCCGTGGTTTTCCATTTCTTCGACGTTCCAGCCACCGCCGATGCCGAACAGCAGGCGTCCGTTCGACAGCATGTCAACCGAAGCGACTTCCTTGGCCAGCTTGATCGGGTCGTGCTCAATGACCAGACAGATACCGCTGCCGACCTTGATCGTCTTGGTCACCGCAGCCGCGGCCATGAGCGACACGAACAGATCGTGGGTGTGCCAGTAATCGCGCGGCAACTCGCCGCCCAGGGGCCAGGGGGTTTTGCGGCTGGCCGGAATATGGGTGTGTTCGGGATACCACACCGACTCAAAGCCACGCTCTTCGCACTCCTTGGCGAACTGGTCCGGCGGCACCGCATAATCCGTGGCGAACATTGCAACTCCCATTTTCATAGCTGCCTCCTTGTTAGGTTCTGATCTCACCGCCCTTCATGCCAAGTTGGGGCAGGCAGGTCAAGCAGTTTACGCAGACCCCGCTTGTATCACCCGGCCGGAAGGGGTACGCGGGGAAGGCACCAAGGAGGCCGAGCATGCTCAAAATTCATTATCACCCGCTGTCAACCTTTGCCCGCCGGGTCCGTATCGCGCTGATTGAAAAGGGCCTGGAGGCCGAGTTAGTCGAACTCGACATGACGGCCGGCGCCCACAAACAGCAGCCCTACGTGTCGCTCAACCCCTACGGCCGGGTGCCGACCCTGCAAGAAGACGACGGCTTTGTCCTGTACGAGTCAAGCGCCATTCTGGAATACCTCGAAGCCCTCCACCCCACGCCGCCCCTCGTGCCGGCCGACGCGCGTGGCCGCGCCCGTGTCGCCCAGCACATGAAACTGTGCGACCTCCAGCTCACCCGCCAGACCGGGACGATTATCTTTCCCAAGCGTTTCCTGCCCCAGGAGCGCTGGAACACCGAGGCCATGGCCGGGGCCAAGCGGGAGATTGAGAGCCACCTGGACATTCTCGACACACAGCTGCACGACACCGACTATGTGGTCGGCAACAGCTACAGCCTGGTCGAGGTGTGTTACACCCCGTTCGTTGAGTTCCTGCCCCTGATGGAGATTACGCCGCCGCCCCACGTCGCAGCCTGGACCGCCCGGATACTCGCCCGGCCCAGCGCCCAGGCGACCAAACCGGCCCGCTAGGCCCCATCCCCCACGGAGCGGACGATGACAGACGCGGACATGCTGCACGAACTCTTTGAGCGCGACCGGATTCGGGACCTCGTGCACCGCTACTGCTGGGCGGTCGATAGAGGCACGCTGGACGAAGTCATGGCCCTGTTTGCCGACGAGTGCGACCTGCTGCTCATCCCGGGCAGCAAACGCGCCGGCCGTGCAGCCGTCGAGCGCTGGTACGGCCGCTATATGAGCCACCGGCTAGAGTGCCTGCGCCACCTGATCCACAACCAGGTCATTACGCTTGACAAGGACCGGGCGACGTCCAAGAGCTATTTTGATGCGGTCGGCGATCTGCGGGGCGAATCCATCGTGGTCGGCGGTTTTTACGAGGATACGCTGCGCAAGGTCGACGACCAGTGGAAGTTCAGCGAAAAAATTATCCGGGTCGATTTCATGGGACCCCTGAGCCAGGGCTGGGGCGGCGAAAAGATCAAAACCAAACCGTGGTGGTACGACTGAGCCCGGCCGCAGGAGTCAACCGGTTCATCTCCCCGTCTCACCCTTCAGCAACCGCCTGCCACTCCAGCCACCGGCCGTGGGCATGGCAGTCAGCCAGGTGCCGCCGGCTGATCCGGCCGTCCACAAAGTCCATCAGATGCAGACGCCCCCAGCCCTCTCGCACCCCCTCCATGGTCAGCAAGGCGACCGGGCGAGCCCGTGAGCAGGCGCTGAGCAAATCGAGCAGCGCCTGACGCCCGTCGGCCGAGAACTGGTTCAGCACCATGGTCGCGTACACACACAGCTGGCTGGCCGACGGCACCTCTTTGAGCAGAGCCGGCAGCCGCTCAAGCGCATCGCCCTTGAGCACAGGAACGGGATGGGCCTTGGCCACCCGGGCCGCCGCCTCAAGCGTGTGGTGGCGCTCGATATGCTCGGGAAAAATCAGGGCGCGTATCCAGCGCATGGCCGCGACATCGTTCACATCAATCGGATTGAGGTCAATGCCCCGGCGCCATGCCACCCGGATGGTCAGTGGCATGGCGGGCAGAGGGGTATCGCCCCGGACTTGGGTCGTCAGGTGGACCGGAGAGCCGACATCCCCCCAGCTGTGGTACGCGCCCGAGGGGAGATCGTAGCGGTGATGATAGCGGTCCCAGTGCAGGTTCAGGCCGGCGCTGGTGCCGATTTCAATCAGGGCCAGCGGCCGGTCAGCGGCACGCAGCGCCACCTCGGCAAACAGCGGCAGCAGGCAGGTCGTCCGCCGCACAACATTGGTCTGGACCAGGCGCGTCTCAAGCACCGGCCGTATGATCTCCTGCCGGCTCCAGACAAAATCCTGAAATACGGCGTAGGTCTCGGGGCCGGGCGCACGCGCCAGCCTTTCGTCGGCCAGCACATCGGGGTAATAGTCGCGCAACGGATGCGGCGCTCCGGCCAGCAGCAGCTCGTGGACTGCGGCAAACAACAGGTTGGCCGAGGGCTGGGACGGCGGGCAGGAGGCGGCAAAGCGCAGCATGTCCGGGTCGTTCAGCACGCCACGCGACAGAACCTGATACAGGGGCGAGCCGTTTTCGGGCGCCTGGTACTCGGCGAAGTTGTGGAAGTAGCGCCGCACCCGGTCGATATCGCTGCGCTGAGCAGCCGTCCCGGCCGCACCGGGCGAAACGGCTGCGCCCGTGGTCGCTTTCCTTGGCATATGCGCCGTTTTGTCTCAAACCAGCGTCTGATACAAGAGTGCCATGAACACCACACATCCCCAGACCTTTCTTGAGGCCGTTCGTGACCTCGCTCCCCAGATTGAAGCCCGGGTCGCCCAGGTGGAAATCGACCGCCGGCTGCCGGCTGAGCTGGCCCAGACCATGGCCGAACTCGGTATCTTCCGCCTGATGATTCCCAGCAGCCTGGGCGGGCTGGAGATGGACCTTATCCCGGCTCTGCACGTGTTTGAAGAAATTTCCCAGATAGACGGCTCGACCGGCTGGTGTGCGATGATCGGCGCCACCGGCGGCACGACCAGCGCCTTTCTGAGCGAAGAGGTGGCACGGGAGATCTACGCCAGCGACCCGAATGTCATCACCGCCGGCGCCATTGCCCCCTACGGCCAGGCCCAGCCCACGGACGGCGGCTACCGGGTGACCGGCCGCTGGCCGTTCAACAGCGGCTGCCAACACAGCCAGTGGCTGATGGGCACCAGCGTGATTGTGGAAAACGGCCAGCCGCGCAAAGCGCCAAACGGCTACCCGGAAACGCGGATGATGATTTTTCCGGCGGCCGAGGTCGAGATTCTCGACACCTGGTCGGTGTCTGGTCTGCGCGGCAGCGGCAGCCACGACATTGCGGTCCGGGACGTGTTCGTGCCCGAGGAGCGGGCCGTGGCCTATGGAGTTGGCACCCGCCACCAATCCGGCCCATTGTACACCTTTCCCATTTTTGGCCTGCTGGCCGTCAGCGTGGCCAGCGTAGCCACGGGCATGGCCCGCGGCGCCATCGAAAGCTTTGTCGAGCTGGCAAAAACCAAGCGTCTGACCGGCAGCAGCCGCCTGCTGAGCCAGCGCGCCGTGATCCAGACCCAGGTCGCCCAGGCCGAGGCGGGGCTGCGGGCCGGGCGGGCGTTCATGTTCCAGACGGTCCAGGACGTGTGGGACAGGGTGGCGGCCGGCCACAAGATCGGCCAACGCGACAGAGCCCTGCTGCGCCTGTCGGCCTGCCACGCCACCAGCGCCTCGGCCCAG
Organism: Candidatus Binatota bacterium; assembly: GCA_011523315.1. Lineage (GTDB taxonomy): Bacteria > Desulfobacterota > Binatia > Bin18 > Bin18 > JAAXHF01. The sequence goes on along the minus strand of WTHE01000302.1, from coordinate 68 downwards.
GCTATTGACCTGACGTACCAGGCGGCCGGCACCGCAGCCATCTGGGATACCAGCCCGTTGCAGCGCCA
>WTHE01000264.1 GCA_011523315.1 Candidatus Binatota bacterium | reverse complement strand
GGACGCGCCGACGCTGCCCGCCGGACAGCGCCCAGTAGTCCCCGTCGGCCAGATCCGTCAGGCCCATCTTGTCCAAGGCCCAGGCCAGGCGCTCATCTTGTTGGAGGCGGTTCGAGCGGATACCGACCAGTCCCAGCAGGACAAATTCGCGTGCCGTCATCGGCAGACTGGGGTTGACCTCGCAGTCTTGGGGGACAAAGCCGATCCGCTCGCGACCGCCCAGTTCCGGATGAAACTGAAGCCGTCCGGCTTGGGCCTGAAGCAGGCCCAGCAGACCGCGCAGCAGCGTGGTTTTGCCGGCTCCGTTCTTGCCCAGGAAACACCAGAACTCCCCCGCTCGGACGGTCAGATTGACGCCGGCGAAGACGGTCTTTGGGCCGTAGCCGAGGGCCAAGTCGTGTGTGTGGAGAACAACTTCAGGGCCTGCCATACCTAGGGCTATACCCTGGTGTTCCGGGTGCTGGCAATCCAGACAGCTGCGGCACAGGTGCCAGTTCAGCGCATGGCTGGTGGCCAGGATCACGGCTCCGGCAACCACCAGCAGACTCTCCGAGCTGCCTTGGGCGAACAGCCTGCCCCAGGCAAGCAGCAGCACAGCCAGCCCGAGCAGCAAAAACACCCGGCCGCTCTTATGCCGCCGGAATCCCCAGCACAGGCTGCCGACCGCCAGGACCAGAGCAGAGCTGAGCAGGACCACTTCTGTCAGCTCGTCGGCTATGAAGCGCAATCCGAACAAGGGCAGCGCTGCCAGCAAAAGTGGGGCAGCCAGGCAATGGAGGGCACACGCCAGAGACAGTCCGACCCCAATCTGGTCAATCCGCAGATGGAAGCGGTTGAGATCGGTCATGACGAGGTCTGCGGTGCCCGTGTCGCTCATGTCGCCCCCCTCAACGCTGCGGACAGCTGGGTGACGTTATAGTCGATCATGTCGAGATACTGCTCTGTGCCGGGCCGGGCCGCCGCCTGGTTGGCCATATTCACGACGGCAGCGCCGGTGTTGGTGGCGACAAACTCGGCATAGCGGGGATCGTAATAGGCTGTCGCCAGCACGACTTTGATCCCCCTGGCCCGCATCAACTCGACAACGCTTTGCAGGTGACTGGTGGTCGGTGGAATACCCGGCAGGGGTTCGAGATGACTCAGGATATTCAGCCCGAACTCACGCGCAAAATAGGGCCACGCATTGTGGTCTGCGACGACGTTTTCCCCATAGTAGGGCTGCATCAGGCCCAACCAGCCGCCAAGCAGGGACTCCTGGTTCTGGCTGCTGAGGAATTGGCCCAGCCGGCCGCGTTCGGCCAGGATGGCCAGCTTCTCAAAGTCGTAGGTGTTGAACAGCTCTTCTCCGACCATGGCGATACCGAGGCGGCGCCGAAAATCCTGGTAACGCTGGGCGAAAGCCTGGGTGCTGCCGGGCCGGAGAGCCGACAGCCGGTCGCGGAGCAGGCCGGCGACCCGCAGGCCGTTCAGCGGGCCCAGCAAGTAATGGGGATTGCCCAGCGGATGTTGGTCGCCCATGGAGCGATCAACCGTCACGGTCGGCACCTGAAGCGGAGCGACTGCGACCGAGGCGTCGATATGCCCCTGTCCTCCGGTCTGTACTCGGGCGTTGCGGGAATTGAGCAGCAGGGGCGGCGCCCAGCCGACTTCCAGGTCAAAGCCCATTTGGACATAGGCGTCGCACTGGCTCAGGGCTTTGATGAAGCTCGGCTTGGGGACAACAAAGTGGGGGTCTTCCGTGCCCTTGGCGAACACGGTGATCTCTACTTGATCGCCACCGATCTCTTGGACCAGACTGCCCAACTCGGGCACGGTGGCGCATACCTTGAGCGCCTGGCCGTGGGCGAGGGGAGCGAAAAAGAGGCTCAAGACCGCGCTCAGAACAATGAATCCATATTTCGTAAGCATAAGAAGTTCCTTCTGTGTCTCAGCTCACTGAGCATCAGCGCCTAGAAGTTGTGCGCCGGGTGCGCGCCATACAGCCACTCGAAACCGAGCCACACGCTGTGGGCGCTGTTGTCGAGATGCGAGGCTTCGTCGAAGTTGTACTGCAAGCGGATGCGTGAGAATTCCGACGGTCGCCAGGTCAGCAGGGGCGAGAAGCGGTGACGGTTGTCCCGATATGGATCGTTCCGTCGGCCGCCAAGGGTGCGTCCGCTGCCGCCCGCATACTCATAGCGCAGTCCGGCTGCCCAGCCCCAGCGAAAACCGTACATCAGCTGGGTGTATAAGCCCCAGTCTTTCAAGGTCCGGCTGTGCAGGCTGCTCTCATCGCCGTCTTCGGTCTGGCCGGTGAACAGGTCGGCGTGAAAATCGCGCTTCATCAGCTCAGTCTGCCAGGTCAGGAAGGGCCAGCCCCGGAAGTTGCCGGTCGGATTCCAGCGCCACTTCATATCCAGGCCGTAAATCCAGGTATCGCCGTCATCCCCGGTTGCGTTCGGTCCATACAGGCCCGAAAAGCCAAACGTCCCGGTAATGTCGTCGGTCAGATCGATCGAGTTGTTCCAGCGCGTCAGATAGACGAAATCACCAAAGCCTTTGAAGACATTCTTGCCGCCCCGCGGCCGACCGCCAATCAGGTCGCCGGCAAGGGCAAGCGCGGCGTGCATGTGTTCGTCTTCGTGGCCGTGCTCGTCTTCGTGCATGTCTTCGTCTTCGTGGCCATGATCGTGGTCATGGTCATGGTCGTGGTCATGCTCGTCTTCGTGCCCATTGCCGAGGGACGCCATGTCGTCCTCGTGCATGTCTTCGGCTCCGTGGTCGTGCTCGTCCTCATGACTGCCGTGGTCATGCCCTCCGCCGGCATGGGTGTGGCGATCACCCCGGAAGCTCGTCATATTGATCCCGTTGGCGTTTTGCATGCCGAAGTGCAGTTCCGAGAACCACGGGGTCGGCGTGACCCACGAGGCCCGAATACCGGTCTGACGCATGCCGTCGCCGCCAAACAGGCGCGAGTTGATGACCGGCTGGTCCATCCAGTCCCACTGATGGGGATGCTGCGGATTGATGAGGCCAAATTCGGTATAAAAGTGGCCGACTTCGAGTTGGAGATTGTAGGGCAGGGAGGTCGTCGTCAGAAAGGCTTCTTCCAACTCGACAATGGTTTCTCCCTCGACCGGATCGATCGCCGTGATCATGATCATATCGCCCCGAAAATACGGGTCCACCGCTCCTGACAGGGCAATCTCAGCCTGACCCAGGGTGAAGCCGCGTCGGTTCGGATCGTGCGCCCCGCCCTGGATGGTCGATAGCGCAGCGTCTCGTTCGCTCGAACCGCCGGCGTAGAATAAGATATCGGCCGCCACATCAATCAGACGCAGCTGCGCCCCGCCGCCCAGGGGGCGCGACCACAGACCCTCCGGCTGTGCCGCCGTGAGCAGCGGCTGGCGACCTTCGGCCTGGCTCTCCTGGATGGCTCTGTCGAGCGGGGACTCCAGTTGGGCGGCGAAAGCCTCAGCCTGTCGCTGGCGAACCGCCTCGACCTGTTGCTGGACGCGTTCCTCGCTGGCGGTGGTGTCCTGCTGCATCTTGAGCATCGTCTCTTGCAGCTGCTGTACGGTCTCCTGGAGGCTCTGGACCTGCTCCCTGAGGGCTTCTACTTCAGACGATTCATCGGCCCGCACACTTGCGACGGCGAGCAAACTGCCTGTCAAAACGGCGACTCCACAAACGAGCCGGCACAAGAGGCTGGTATATGTACTCCTCATTACGATTTTCCTATTTCTTTCTCGTCTGTCTGACAGAGGTATGGGTGAGGCAACGCGGAACAGCGGGCCGCCAGTATCAGCATGCTCCCCACCCCAATGGGCGGGGCTGGCCCACGCCGAGCCCGGCGCGGCACCTCACAAGTGTAAGTCGGTTTCGGCATTCAGTGGCGGGCCAGCCGCGACTGAAGCCTGCGATCAGGCGAGCGTCTCTGACGCAACAGGGGGGGCGCGTGGACTGGCAGAGCGGTGATGAGCGGCCACAGCGTATTGCTCGGCCGTGTGGGAGAGGCACACGATGGCGGACAGATAGGCAGCAGTCGGGAGATGGGCAAGCAGGGCAGGGCTCTGCCCCCCGATCACGCACAGCACGCACTCCTGTTGGGCCAGACTGCCATCAGCCTGGCCGTGGATATGCGCAGCGGCGGCGGAAGACACACACAACAGGGCGAGCAGGCTCAGTAGTACGAGCCCTTTCCGCCATAATTCTTTGGACTGTTTCTGCTGCATGGATACTGTTGCAACTCTATAGCAAGTATTGGTGGTGTCAAGAGGTTTGAAACCAGCAAACGCCCGAGTACAGGGCAAGCAGGGCGCGCTGCCCTCTTGCGAGCGCCGGGCAAGGTGTGACACAACCGGCACACAAAAGAAAGGAGCGAGTGATGGCAGATTCACAGTTTGACAAAGCAAAAGCCGAGGCCTTTTCCAAAAAGATGCTCGGTATCCTCAACGACGCCAGCGTGGCCCAGATGATCGTCATTGGCCACCAGGTCGGCCTCTTTGACACGCTGGCCGGCTTAGACCCGTCCACGAGTGAGCAGATCGCACAGGCGAGTAGCCTGAATGAGCGCTACGTGCGCGAGTGGCTCGGTGCCATGGTGACCGGCCGGATTGTAGACTATGAGCCGGCAGACAAAACGTATCAGCTCCCGCCCGAGCACGCCGCCGCCATCACTCGGGCGGCCGGACCGAGGAACCTGGCGATGATGATGCAAATGATCCCGATGGTGGCCAGAGTTCAGCAGGGCATCGTTGATAGTTTTCGTGCCGGGGGTGGGGTGCCGTATTCGGCCTACGGGGACTTTCATAAGCTGATGGCCGAGATGAGCGGAGCCGTGCACGATATATCGCTCGTTGACATCACCCTGCCCCTCGTCTCCCAGCTGGTCGACCGTTTACGCACCGGCATCGACGTTCTCGACGTCGGGTGTGGCAGCGGTCATGCGGTGAATCTTATGGCCAGAGCGTTTCCGCACAGCCGCTTTACCGGCTACGATTTCTCGCAGGAAGGCATTGCTGCGGGCCAGGCGGAAGCGCAAGAGTGGGGCCTCACCAACACCGAGTTTGCCGTCAGGGACGCGGCCGAATTGGGCGATGTGAGTCTGTATGACTTTATTACCGCTTTCGACTCGATCCACGACCAGGCGCAGCCCCGGGCTGTGCTCAGGGGGATTGCCGAGGCCCTGCGGCCCGACGGCACGTTTCTGATGGTGGACGTCAACAGCTCAAGCAACCTGGAGGAGAACCTCGACCACGTCTTGGGACCGATGATGTACACCGTCTCGTGTATGCATTGAATGTCCGTCTCTTTGGCCCTCCGTGGTGAGGGCCTCGGGGCAATGTGGGGCAAGCACAAGGCCTTGGAACTGTTGAGCGAGGCCGGGTTTCACCAGGTCACGATAAAAAATGTCAAGCAGGATATGCTGAACAATTACTACATCTGTACCAAGGGCTAGAGGGGGTGTCGTCAGCGAACGGACGGGTACTCGTGGCGCAGGATCTCGATGTCGCGCATCACCCGCTCAACCACAGCTGTCTCATCGCCCCGATAGTAGGCGCGGATACGGAACTCGGGATCAACCAGCACAAAACGGTCGCTGTGGACGATTTGTTCGAGCCGTCTGGTCTGCCCGTGGCTCGTATGAGACCCGTCTGGAGGGGCGTTCAGCATCGCCAGTTGAAAACCGTCCCGGACCAAGGGCTGGACGACGCTCAACTCACCGGTCAGAAAAATCCAGCGGCTGGCGTCTGCGCCGTATCGGTCGGCATAGCCGCTGAGCCGCTGCGGCGTGTCCCACTCCGGGTCAACACTGAAAGAGACCAGCCGAATCGAGGGCTGGTCGGTTTCTGCCAGCCTGGTTTGCAGTTTTGCCATCCGGCTTGACAGCAGGGGACACACGCCCGGACAGCGGGTAAACACGAAGTTGGCGACCCAGATATGTCCGGACAGCGTCTGGCGGCCAAAGGCTTGTCCGCTGTGGGCCAGCAGACGAAAGTCCGGCACGGTCTGGTGGACCGGCAAGCGGTCCGGTGAGCCGGGCTGCGACGGGGTATCAAAGGCCCGCCAGAGCAGGACGCCGCTCATCCCCAGCAGGATAACGAACAAGAGCCGCCAGACGATCCTCAGCACGGCGAGTGGAGTGGAGGCGGTACGCGCGTTCGATGCTCTCATGACGAAGTTTCCCGCACTGTCTATCCGCCAAAGGGATACGGCAGCAGGTGCTCCTCGGCTCGCAGGTCGTGGATTGACGCGCAGCCCAGGAGTCGCAGCGTATCCTCGATCTCTTTTTTCAGGATGGCGAACGCCTTGCGTACGCCCGCCTCGCCACCGGCGCCGAGACCGTAGATATACGCCCGCCCGGCCAGCACGGCATCGGCCCCATGGGCCAGGGCAATGACCACGTCTGCGCCGGAACGAATGCCGCCGTCCAGCAGGATCGTCATCCCCGAGCCGTGCAGAGTCGGCGCAATGTCTTTGAGCATGGACAGGGTCGGGTAGACTCGGTCCATCTGGCGTCCGCCGTGGTTGGAGATGACGATGGCGTCCACGCCGTGTTCGACCGCCAGCCGGGCGTCTTCGGCGCACTGGATTCCTTTGACAATAATGGGCTTGTCCTCGCCCCAGATCTGCCGAATCCAGGCCAGATGCTCCCAGGTAACGACGGAAGCGCGCAGTTGCGTGCCAATATCGGCGTAGGGCATGGGCTGTCCATCGTCCAGGATGACGTTTCGGAACTGCATCATGCCGCCGTCCGCATAAAAACTCATCAGCCAGGACAGATGACGCAGCATCTGCGGCCCGAATTGCAGCTTCTGAAGCGGGGTGCCGTTGATGGCTTGCGAGGCGCCCAGCCACTCGTGGTGGGCGCGGTTGCCGGGCACGGCGGTATCAATAGTCAGAACCAGGGCGGAGTAGCCGGCGTTTTTTGCCCGCTCAATGCCTCTGGCCGCCACCTGTCTGCCGCCGACCAGATACAGCTGATACCAACACGGCCCCTGGGAGGCGGCTCTGACCTCTTCCAGGTCGGTGCCTGTCAGGGTTGACAGCGTACATATTGTTCCCGCTTCACCGACCGCCTTGGCCGCCACCGCCTCGCCACGCGGCCAGAGCATTCTTGGGCTGCCTATTGGCCCGGCGATAACGGGCAGGGCAATGGGATGCCCGAGGATTTCAGTCCGCATCTCCACCGCGTCGAGCTGCACCCCGGACCTGGGTTTGAAACGTTCGCGTTGAAAGGCTGCGACGTTATCCCTGAGCGTGACTTCATTATCGGCGCCGCCACGATAATATTCCCTCACAATTGGCGGGACACGCCTGTCCATGACCTGCCGCAGGTGATCCACGGTGATGCATCTGTCCACCGCTCTGGCCCAGCGCTGCGTACTCCTGGCATGAGCACGCTGGAGGGAGGGCCGAAGCCAGTCCAGCCCACCGCCTCGCCTGTCCGGTCGAGCCTCTTCAGCAGGGGCAAGTGTGTCATGCGCCCCAGTTGGGGGCAAAGACCTGGGGTCCTGATTGAGGGGAGGTGGCTGGGGCTGGGCCATGTCGGCGCTAC
>WTHE01000241.1 GCA_011523315.1 Candidatus Binatota bacterium | reverse complement strand
TCCGCCTGGTTGAAGCGTCTCGCCCGGTTCAATCTATTCACAGGATGCTCTAGCGAAACCCTTCGATGTCTCGCATTTGGCTGCGCTCCATGCTGCCCCGCAGGAGGACCACAGTTCGGCCGTTTTTACGCCTCGACCCGTGAGAGCGGTTGGCCGCTCCGTGGTAGCGTACCTAGGGGGTCAGACGGTTCTGAAGCGATATGAACCGTTACCCGTATGCGGCTGTCCAAGGCGGCAAGCATCTTGATGAGCCGGTCCAGGGTGAAGCGGCCCAAGTCGGCGTTGCGGATTCTGGAGAAATCGGCGGCGGCAAACCCGGTCAGGGTAGCAGCCTTGCGCACCGTCAAGGAGCGCTTATCCAGCACGGCGATGATCCGAGCCGCCAGGATGGCCTTGGCCTGCTTCAGATCGGCGTGAGGATCGTTGAAGTCGCAGAACACATTTCCGCTTCCTCGGACACGCTCACAATCATTCTCAGTCATGACAACAACTCCTCTCTCAGTCGTCCCAAGCCGCGCCCGGATCAGGTCAATCTCCGCCTTCGGTGTCTTGATTCCGGTCCGGGATTTTTTCTGGAAGGCGTGTAGCACCCATAACGTACCGGCGATCTCGGTGACATAGACCACCCGATAGGCATCGGTCCTGTGGCGTACCGCGATTTCCAGGACGCCCGAGCCGAGCCCCTTTAGTGGCTTAGCACAGTCCGCCTTGCTGCCCTCAGCGGCGATGGTCAAAGCGGTGTTTACACGATCGCGGACGCCTGATGGAAATCTCTCGAACGCTTGCCGTGCACTCTTGATCCATCCGATAGGCCGTGTGTCGTAGTTCACGTCAGAATGTTGTCATATCTGACTACATTGTCAAGCATGACCGGATGATGCTAAGCACCTGCGTGAGTCGGAGGAATGAACAATGGCGACACGGGCTTGGCCGAAGAACACGCAGGGAAGCGGCGTGATCGCTTGGAGCAACAGGAGGGGTCAGCATGACGCACACGCCCATCAATCTGACGCAAAAACTCAACATGTTCTCAGACCATTGGTCCCCCAAAATCATCGCCCGGATGAACGACTATCACTTCAAGCTGGTCAAGCTCAAAGGCGATTTCGTTTGGCACAGGCATGGTGAGACGGATGAAGTCTTTCTTGTCATACAGGGGGCAATGCAGATTGATTTTCGGGATGGCAGTGTTGGGCTGAGGGCGGGAGAGATGCTGGTCGTGCCGAAAGGCGTCGAGCATAAGCCGTGGGCCGAAAAGGAATGTCACGTTCTGCTGGTTGAACCCGCAGGCACGGTCAATACAGGCGACGCCGGTGGCGACTTGACTGCCGACAGTGACAGCTGGGTCTAGGAGAGTGCCCGGCCTTGTTGCCGCGAACCTGAAGTCTGACGAACGACACCCGTGTCGGGTATGGATATCACGCCGCCAGACTGCTCCTGCCGAGACTTTCCTCCCTGAGCACCCAGGCCAGAGTGACGGAACTATCCAGGACGAGGGCCTTCATCGTCGGCCTTCATCGCGCATCTGAAGAATGTCCTCGGCGGTGCTCACTGTTTTCATAATTTCTCTCGGAGAAACAGACTGAAATATCATCCAGTGAGACAACAGCCTGTGTCAATCCGTCCGGTCGGATTCCGCCTCCGGTTCAGCCAACGCCCGGTCTATGCGCGCCCGGTCTGGATAGGCTCACTGGTCGTCCGGTGACCGGGCGCAGCGGGCGGTGTGGGCTCTGCGTGCCCTTCGCAGCTTCCTGCTCGGCCCCAGTTCACTCGACCTTGACGAGGAGAAATAGCGGGCGGGCATTGCTGGACACCCATGCGTTCCTGTGGTGGCTTTCGGACAGCAGGCGTCCGTCCGTCACCAGCAGTACCACAACATTGATATCGTGATCGTGCGCATCGACGGCGCAGCCTGAGCCGGAACGCTGCTCTCGACCCCGGGCGACTTTCCAGGCATAACAACGGAGCTATGCTGGAGCCGCCGTTGTTCGCCGTCCCAGCTGTTGAGCGTGGGCTGACCGAACAACTCCACCGCAAGATTGACCACAAAACCAAACCGCTCGGTGCGCTCGGCCAGCTCGAACGGCTGGCGCTGCACATCGGTCTGGTACAAAACACCCTGTCGCCCGCTCTCCGCTGTCCGCATCTGCTCGTGTTTGCCGGCGACCACGGTATCACTGCCGAAGGGGTCAGCGCCTACCCACAAGATGTGACCTGGCAGATGGTGTTGAACTTCCTGAACGGCGGGGCGGCGATTAACGTCTTCGCCCAACAACATGCCATCCGCCTGCGGGTGATCGACGCGGGCGTCAATCACGACCTGCCCGCTCACCCGAAGCTGATACAGGCCAAGATCGCTTCCGGCACGAAGAATTTTCTGACCCAAGCGGCCATGACCCAGGACGAATGCTACCGGGGTCTGCAACTCGGGGCGGCCCACATCGACCGCCTTCGTACAGGCGGGTGCAACATCGTCGGTTTTGGCGAGATGGGTATCGGCAACACCTCAGCCGCAGCGGCTATCATGAGCCGCGTGTGCGGGCTGCCGCTTGAGGTGTGTGTCGGACGCGGCGCTGGCCTGGGCGACAGCCAGCTGCGACACAAAATCGAGGTGCTGCGCCGCGCCCTGCGCCACCACGCCGTCCGTCAGCCGCTCGAGGTGCTCCGTACATTTGGCGGATTTGAAATGGTCCAGATGTGTGGCGCCATGCTACACGCCGCCCACCATCGCCTGCTGATCCTGGTTGACGGCTTTATCGCCACCGCCGCCTTCCTGATCGCCGCTCAGCTCCATCCGGCCATGCATGACTATGCCATTTTCTGTCACGTGTCCGACGAGCACGGTCACCGGCGCCTGCTCAAGCATATGGGCGCCACCCCCCTGCTCGACCTGGGCTTGCGGCTCGGAGAGGGAACGGGCTGTGCCCTGGCCTACCCTCTGATAGATGCCAGCGTGCGCTTTTTGAACGACATGGCCAGCTTCGAGCAGGCTGGGGTGGCGGGAAAAAAGGACGCGGTGTGAGCCGGCTGAGCGAAGAACTCCACATTTTCTTCTCGGCCGTGCTGTTCTACACCCGGATCCCCGTCCCGGCCTGGGTGATCCACACGGACGCCTATCTGAGCCACAACCCCAGGTACTTTCCGCTCATCGGCTGGATTGTCGGCAGCCTGGCCGCAGGCGTGTACAGGCTCGCCTGCCAGCTCTTTTCGCCTCCAGTCGCCGTGGTGCTGTCCATGCTGACGAGTGTCTGGGTAACGGGCGCCTTTCACGAAGACGGCCTGGCCGACACCTGCGACGGTTTCGGCGGCGGCTGGAGTCAGGACCGCGTCCTGGCCATTATGAAAGACAGTCGCCTCGGCACCTATGGCGTGATCGGCCTGTCGTTGGTCCTGTTGCTGAAGTTCACGGCGCTGGTGTCCCTGCCCGCCCAGCTGGTGCCGGCGGTGCTGATTGCGGGCCACGCCGTGAGCCGATTCGGCGCGGTCAGCCTGCGACTCAGTTTATCCTACGTCCGCGAAAACGAGGACAGTAAGGCCAAACCCATCGGCAAAGCGCCGCTGGCCCCCTCGCACGCCGGGCTGGCCGCCGTGTTCGGCCTGCTGCCCCTGTTTGCGCTGCTCGACATCCGCTACGGGCTCGCCCTCATCCCGCTGCTGCTCGTGCGCTGGTATCTGAGCCGTTACTTTTTCAAGCGGATCGGCGGCTTTACCGGCGACTGTCTGGGCGCCGCTCAACAGGTGCTCGAAGTCGTGTTTTATCTGAGCGTTCTGGGGCTGCCCGGCTCTCAGCCTGGATCGGCCGCCTTCACAGCCGGGGCATGATGTCCTGGGCAAAGATTTCCAGGTGCTCCATATCGTCAAAGGCCGGGTTGATCATCAGGTGCCGTGCCCCGGCCTGGACCAGCGCCCCGAGCTTGTCGATACACTCCTGACGGCTGCCCCAGATCGAGACCTGCGAGGCCATGTCGGCGCTCTTGTAGCGCACCCCAAACCACTCTCGCAGCCGGCGCTCGGCCCGGTCGCGGTCGTTATCGACCGCCACATACACCCGCTTCGAGATCGCAAAGCCGGCCGGGTCACGCTGGGCCTGATCCAGGCAGCGCTGGACATGGCCGTACTGGCTCACAAAATCGGCGCTGGACGACGAGCCGGCCCCCATCCAGCCGTCGCCGTGGCGGACCGCCCGTCGCAGGGCCGACTCCGAGCGCGCCCCAAACCAGATCGGCGGATGCGGCTGCTGGACCGGTTTGGGCTCCATGACCGCGTTTTTGAGCTGCCAGAAGCTGCCGGCGTAGTTGGCCGTGGGCTCGGTCCACAGCGCCTTCATGATGTCCAGACCCTCGACAAAGCGCCGCATCCGGTGCTCTTTGGTGTAGCCGAAGACGGTTTCCGGCACATGTCCGCCGCCGCCCACGCCGACGATCAACCGTCCGCCGCTCATGCAGTCGAGGCTCGACAGGGCTTTGGCCAGCTGGAGCGGGTTGCGCAAGGTGGTCAGCATGACCGAGGTGCCGAGCCTGGCCGTGTCGGTCAGAGCCGCCACATAGGTCAACAGCGTCACCGGCTCAAGAATCGGAAAATCGCTCAGGATGGTTTCCTGAACCCACAGGCTGTCATAGCCCAGGGTTTCGGCCCGCCGCACGAAGGCGCCGACAAAGCCCATATCCACGCCGGAGCCGGGAAAAACCTGAGGAATTGCGAACCCGCACGGGGTGTTGCCAGCTGCCATACCTGTCCTCCTTTGCCCTTGTCTTATCTTGACCGACGGGTCGGAGCAAGGAAGCGTGTCCCGATGCTTGACCGGCCCGCCTGAGTGTCTTATGTTCCGGTAACGTTTCCGACCAAAGGGATATGGTCATGCAATCAAGACACGACGGAGCCAGGCAGCGGCTCACCCGGCACCGCGCAAAGCTCGCCGCTCAGGGGACACGGCGCGTTGAGGTCACCGTGCCGGCCCAGGATGTCGGCATGGTCAAGGCCGTCGCCGGCGTCCTCCGCACGGATGGCGACGAGGCCCGGTGGCTGCGCGACGTGCTGGCCTGTCTCACGCCACGCGAACCGGCGCGGACCGGCGCCGAGCTGTTGGCCTTTTTGCGCGCCTCTCCGCTTGTGGGGGAAGACCTGATAATCAAGCGCGACCGCAGCCCGGGCCGCGGGGTGGATTTCGAATAGTGGCCTTTCTCATCGACACGAATGTCATCAGCGAGACCTTCCGAGCGCGCCCCGACCCTCGGGCGCTCGCATGGATCGGCCGTCAGATGTCCGGCGACCTGTTCCTCGCTGCGGTGAGCCTCGGAGAACTCGTGCGTGGCGCCCACCGGGTCAAGAATACGGCCCAGCGGGAGCGCCTCACCCGCTGGATCAATCACGATCTGACCGCCCAGTTTCAGGGCCGTATCCTGCCCTTCGACCGGGAGGCGGCGGTGATCTGGGGGGCGATTATGGGCGAGGGCGACAGGACCGGGCGGCCCAAGCCCATGGCGGATGCGCAGATCGCCGCAGTAGCGTTGCGGAACGGTCTGACCCTGGCTACGCGAAATATCCGGGATTTCACGGACATGCAGGTGACGCTGGTCGATCCGTGGGCGGCTTGACACACTCTGGGAGAAAGAACGCAGTATGGCTGAGCAGGGCCGTTTCACCGACCGTGACGATTGTTTTCACTTTGACGAGCTGGGCGCAGACTGGTGGGCGACCGAGACAGCCTGGTTCTCCTTCTTCCACCCCGAGCGGCGCCTGGGCGGCTGGTTGTATACCCTGGCGCGGCCCACCATCGGCACCGTCGCCGGCGGCGCCTGGGTCTGGGACGACTCTGCCCATCTACCCTGGGAAGTCCTGTATTCGGCCAACTACACCGCCCTGGAATTGCCGCGCGAGCACGACCTGGACGACATCCGCCTGCCGACCGGCGTTTCGATTCGGGTCATCGAACCGTGCATGTCCTACGCCCTGGGCTATGACGACGAGCCGCGGCTGCGGGCTGCGCTGCGCTTTGACGGCGTGATGCCGCCCGAGTCGCTGACCGGCACGGGCTCGACGTTTGGACGCTCGCAGCATTTCGACCAGATCGGACGCGTGAGCGGCAGCCTCGTCCTGCACGGCGAAACGATCCCAATTGACTGCCTGGCCGTCCGCGACCGCACCTGGGGACGGCGCCGCGAGGATCGCCCCCGGCAGGCGGCCTATGTCACCGGCGTGGCTACCCCCCGGCACGGCTTTCTGGCCGTGACCAACGTGGACAATGATCGGAATCCGGTCGCGTATGGCTTCCTCCACCGCGACGGACAGACACGACCGCTGGCTCAGGGCGAGCGCAGGCTTGAGCGAGATCCACACAACGGTTGGATCACCCGCGTCGAGATCGAGGCTCGCGACAGCGCAGGCCGTGAACTCCGTGCCGTGGGCGAGCCGCTGAGTCGGATCGTGATTAATCGCCACACCTTTATCGATATCAACAGCCTGGTGCGTTGGGACATCAACGGCGAGGACGGCCACGGCGAGGACCAGGACATGTGGCCCGTTCACCGTTGGTCTCGTATGCAGCGCAGCGTCCGGGCGGCAGACGCAGGGAGGACCTGATGCCGGACTACATCCAACTGGCCCCGGCCGCACTCCTGGAACGCATCGCCCGCACCCTCAAAACCGACATCGGCCCGGCAGTCGAGGCAGCCTACCCCAAGACGCAAGCCTTCATGGCGGCGGTGGTCCTGCAAAAACTCGCCGGCCAACTGCGGCTGGCGGACGACCACGCCACGGCTGACCGGCGCGATTTGCAGGAACTCGCCGCAGAACTGGCCAGAGAACTCAATACGGCCACACTGGCCACTCCGCCTGCCCTGCGGGCTGCCGTGCACGCGCTGGACCACGACCGCGATACGGCGAGCGTGTCACGGCTCATCGAAGCCCTGTATGCCACCCGGTCCGATCTGGGCGAGGAACGCTTTCACAGCCTCATCGGTCTGGTGCGCGCCCGGCTTCGGGCACGCATCGACCGCGAGATGGTGTACGCCGCATGAGCACGCCAGCCGACGACCGGGATATGGCCGAACGCATCCGCGGCTACATTCAGAGCCGGATGCCGGACGCGGCCGACCTGCGCCTCGAAGCCCTGGAGCGCATTGCCGTGGGCTGGTCGCACGAGACCTGGCTGTTTGACGCCCACTGGACCGAGAACGGCATCCCCAAAACGCGGGGCCTGTGCCTGCGGCGTGACCCGGGCAACGCCCTGCTACGGCACTTCTCCGATCTCGGCGTGCAGTTTCGGGTGCTCCAGTGTCTGGCCTCAACGCCGCTGCCCACCCCCAGGCCGTACTGGTACGAGAGTGACCCCGCCATTCTCGACACACCCTTTGTGGTGATGGAGAAAGTCGCGGGAACCTGCCCGAGTCCGTGGGGTTCGGCCGGCCGGCGCTTTTACGCCGAGGCTGCCACGCGCGGCAGCCTGCCCCGGAGTTTCACCACCACCCTGGCCACCCTCCACACCCTTGACTGGGAAGCGGCCGGGCTGTCGTTCCTGGGCGTGCCCGGCTCGGGCACGGACTTTGCGCTGCGCGAAGTCAACAAGTGG
>WTHE01000648.1:3877-7577 GCA_011523315.1 Candidatus Binatota bacterium | reverse complement strand
TGGGCGGGCAGGAAGCCCCCCAGGAAGGGCTGAGTTGGGAGGACCTGCGCCACGGTCGGGAGGGGCTGTATAAAAAAAGAACGTGAGCACGCTCTAGGCTGCCCGGATGCCCAGCATCTCCCGCGCCTCGGCCGGGGTGGCCACCTCGCGCCCCATGTCGCGCGCCAGCTGGGCCAGTCGAGCGACCAGACGGGCGTTGGTCGGCAGCTCCATCTCGCGGTAGTGATAGTCGCCCAGGCCGATGGACACGTGCCCGCCACGTTCCATGGCTGCGGCCGCAATGGGGAACAGGTTGCCGCCGTAGGACATGACCGACCACTGCCAGGCGTCCGTCTCGGGGATAAAGTCGAGAAACGCCTCCAGGCCCTTGATCGTTCCCGGATGGCCGGCCAGGATGCCGCCCTCGGTCAACACGATTTCGGTGTACAGCGGTTCTTCGAACAAACCCATTTCAACAAATGCCTGGGTATGGCGGACCGAGCTGATGTTCCACAGGGCCTGGACAGGCTTGACGCCGGCCTCACGAATCGTGGTGGCGAAATACTCCCAGGTCTGGGTCGTGTTCAGGTAGACGGTGTCCGTGGTCTTGAAGCGTTTGGCCGTGGCGTCATAGGTATCGACGTTGCTGGTGGCCATGTCGATCGGCGCGCAGTCGGGTGTGGTGGCGGGGTCTTTGGCCATCTCGACGATGTGCGAGATCCGCTCCTCGGGCGACGGCATCCACCACGCGCCCAGGGTCGGCATGGTGATCAGGTCGCTGTGGTCTTTGATGCGCCGCACCGTGTCGGCGTACAGCCCGTGGTCGGCCGAGGGCGCGCCGGTCTGAGGGTCACGGGCGTGATAGTGGATAAAAGCTGCTCCCTCGCGCCAGCAGGCCAGGGCCTCGTCGGCAATCTCTTGCGGGCTGTAGGGAACGTGGGGGTTGTCGTCCCGCATGGTATATTCGTTGATGCGGACCTCGATAATGACTTTGTTGGCGGCCATGTCATCCTCCTGTTGGGCGTTCAAGCTGAACCGACCGGGCGGCTGCAAGGGAAGGGCGTATTAGACACGCGGAGCCGGGGAATTGTCAAGCAAATCCCGGCTATGTGGAGGACGGGGTGAGTCGAAAAGGTCTTGGGACGCTTGGCGGCGTGTTGGGAGTTGCGCTGTTGTCACTCTTTGGCGCGCCGCTCGAATGGCTGAAAAACCGGCTGCTCTTTCATCCCGGCTCAAAGCTGACGATCTGGCCGGACGAGTACGGTTTTCAGTATGAGGAGGTCTGGTTCGGCGGGCCCGACGGCCGCACCTTGCACGGCTGGTATCTGCCCGGTTCTGAACCGGCCCTGCTGGTGTGGTTTCACGGCAACGCCGGCACTATCGGGCACCGGCTTGAGCACGCCCGGCTCTTATCCGACCAGTTCGGCGTCGGGCACTTCATGTTCGACTATCGGGGCTACGGCAACAGCCGGGGCAAACCCACCCTGGCCCATTTTCTGACCGACAGCCGGGCGGCGGTGGCGCTGGTCAAGGACAGGGGCTGGGCGGACGGCAAGCAGTTGGTGTATGTCGGCGAGTCGCTCGGCTGTGCGGCCGTCGTCGAGATTGGTATTGAACAGCCGCCCGACCGAGCGATTCTGCTGGCGCCGTTCTATTCCCTGCGGGCGATGGGTGATCTGGTGCTACCGCCCCTGGCCTTTGTGGTCGAGCATGAACTCAACACCGCCCGAGCGATCTCGGACTTCCACAGCCCGCTGCTCATCATTCACGGCACCGACGATCAGATTATTCCGTACCAGCAGGGCCGGGATCTGTTCGCCGTGGCCAATCCCCCCAAACGCTTTCACACCGTGACGGACGGCGGGCACGTCAATCTGCACCTGGCCGGCGGCAGCGCGTATCTTCACGCCATCGGCGAGTTTCTGGCCGGTCCGTGAGCGCTCAGTCGGCTTGGGCCAGTTCTACCGGAGGAGCGTCGGGGCGTGGGTTCAGCACCTCCCCCTCGCTTGTCGCCACAATAGAGGTGACCGCCAGGTCGCCGGTGACGTTGACAGCTGTCCGGCACATGTCGAGCAGTCGGTCAATGCCCAGGATGAGGGCCAGGCCGGCCATCGGAACCCCGATGGTGGTCAGCACCAGGGCCAGGGTAATCATGCCCGCTCCGGGCACGCCGGCCGCTCCGATGGACGCCATGGTGGCGGTCAGCACGATGGTCAGCTGGGCCGTCAGGGACAGGTCGAGCTGAAACACCTGGGCGATAAAGACCGCCGCCACCCCCTGGTAGAGCGCGGTGCCGTCCATGTTGACGGTTGAGCCCAGGGGTAACACGAAACTGGCGACCGGGTTGCTGACACCGAGCTTGTGCTCGGCACATTGGAGCGAGACGGGCAGGGTGGCTGACGACGACGAGGTTGAGAAGGCGATCAGCTGGGCTTGGCGGATGGTCCGCATGAAGGTCAGCCATGAGACCTTGGCCAGGCTGTGGACCAGCCCGCCGTACACCAGCCCGGCGTGAATGGCCAAGCCAAGGACGACGGTCAAGCCGTAGGCCAGCAGCGCCTGAAGGACGCTCAGGCCGCTGAGGCCGACCACCTCGGCAACCAGGGCGGCAACTCCGAACGGGGCGAGTTCCATGACCAGCTGGATCAGGACGATCATGGCCTGCTGGACCTTGTCGAAAAAGGTGACGACCGGCGTGGCCTGACCCGGACCCAGTAAAGTCAGGGCAATGCCAAACACCAGGGCGAAGAAGATGATCTGGAGCATATTGCCTTCGGTCATTGAGGCGGCCGGATTGGTGGGAATGATGGCCAGGACGGTGTCGATGGTCGAAGGAGCCTCGGCTGCGGCGGAAGCCCGGTTGCCCGCAGCCGAGTCGAACTGGGCCAGCAAAGAGACCCGGTCGGCCTCGTTCAGGAAATCGCCGGGCTGCACGATATTGGCGCAGACCAGCCCGATGGTGACGGCCACGGCGGTCGTTGTCAGGTACAGCCCCAGGGTTTTACCGCCCAAGCGGCCCAGTTTGCGCACGTCGCCCAGGCTGGCAACGCCAACCAGCAGAGAGGCGAACACCAGCGGCACGATGACCATGCGGATGAGTCGCAGAAACAGCGCGCCGATGGGGCGCAGCCAGGAGATGACCGTGTCGCCGAGTGCGCTGATCGGCTGGGGAGACAGGGCAAAACCGCCGCTGCGCAGCGGGGTCGCCTCAATGCGCAGCCAGCCCTCGACCGGGTCGCCCATGTGCGGACTCCCCAGGGCGGTGTGAACCTCTCCATCCCGATCACGCAGCGCAATGGCGCGGTCATACACGAAAGAGCCCCGCACCCAGACCGGGAGTTCGACCGACTGTCCCTGCGCGTCGAGGCGGGTTTCGGTCTGCGTCTCTGCTGCCATGAAGCGCAGGGCCGCCCCGCTCGGCAGCCCAACGGCCGAGTCCGCAGCGTCCCGGTCACGCTGAAAGTGGACCTGCGAGGCGTCGGAGATTTTGTATAAATCCTGGCTGAGCAGGGGAGAGTTGGGGCCGAGGGTGAGGCCGATGACGACCCCCACAACCATGCCGATCAGGATTTTGGTATACAGCTGCATAGCGCCGCAGCATAGCCCTCGCCGATTGGCCGACGCAAGGCCACGGCATCACCGTATACGAACGGCACGGTCGGTAACAATCAGTAAACGCCCGTCAAGTTTCAACTGGAGCAGTGCAGACAGATGACGGCGG
>WTHE01000648.1:0-3777 GCA_011523315.1 Candidatus Binatota bacterium | reverse complement strand
CGGCGGGAAGATTCTCATCGACCTTGAACTTCATGGGGTCTGAAGGGGGAGCAGGCTTTCCTCATGGGCCAGTTCTGCGGCATAGGCCAGCGCTGCATCAATATGAACGGACTGGAGAGTAGGGTAGCTCTGGAGAATCTGGTTGCGGCTGACTCCTTCGGCCAGACTGTCAAGAATAGTCGTGACAAAAACCCGCGTCCCTTTCGCACACAGCTGCCCATGGCAGAGCTTGGGGTCGTGGACCAAATGCTTACGCCACTCAGTCATAGAGATGTTCCTGCCTTTCCTGTCCTTGACGGTGAGCGTACTGCCGTCCTGTTCAAGTAACTCCTCCGTCGTATCTGGCAGACAGCTGCACCATGCCGCAGCATAGCCCTCGCCGATTGGACGACGCAAGGCCACGGCGGAACCGGGCGAGAGCCTCTCAGCCGATAAGGCCGCTATGCCGAGCGGCAAACTGCATGCTACCTTGGCACGCAAGACCGATTTAACCGGAGGCTCAGCATGGACCTCACAATACGAGAAGACGATTTGCAGGGGCCGGAGATCATCGCCCTGCTGGAACAGCACCTCGCCCTCATGTTCTCGGTATCGCCACCGGAGAGCGTTCATGCGCTCGACCTGGAGGGCTTGAGAGGGCAGGACGTGACCGTATGGACGGCGTGGCGGCGTGGCAGGCTTCTTGGCTGCGGTGCGCTGAAGGAGTTGGAGCCGGGGCACGGCGAAATCAAGTCAATGCATACCGCCGCAGCATTCCGCGGCCAGGGGGTGGGCGCGGCGATCCTGCTGCACCTCCTTGATGAGGCACGCGGTCGTGGCTATCGCCGGGTCAGTCTGGAAACCGGCTCGATGCCGACGTTTGCGTCTGCCCGTTCCTTGTACCGCCGTCACGGCTTCTCGACCTGCCCGCCATTTGGCGACTACGCAGACGATCCGAACAGCGTCTTCATGACGCGATTGCTTTAGCAGCGTCGGTTGGGGAGTGCAGCAGTGAGCTGCTTAAAAAGGAAAAACTTTGATGCCTGACAACAAGAACCGTAACGCGAATTGGGACCCATATTGGATGATTGAGGACGCTCAGGCTGGTGGAGCGTTGCGGCGCAACAATTCGGCGAGCGCCTGGCCTTGGCGTTCGAGCGCTTGACCGATCTGAACCGACGTTTCGGCTTGCCGTTGTGTACTCTCCCGCAGTGTCTCGGCCATGACGTCAATCTCTCTATCCCGTCGGCGGCCCGCTCGCTGCATCTGGGCCAGCCCCCACAAGATCGCTCCAAGGCCGATTCCGCTGACAGCAACCTGTCCCAGCGCCACCCACACCTGAGCCTGTGAGATCGCCAGTACGGCTGTTTCGTACTCGGTCATGTCTCCCTCCTCTTTTCGCGTTGCAGGTGTCAGAGCGTGGCACCCGACGACAAGCGTGACCGTAGGGAGTCTTCGGAACTTATCCTGCCCGCCTCATGCGGTCTTTCAGCTCCGCAATCGAGACCGCCCCTTCTTTTCCCTCTCGAACCAGGCCCGGCGGGAATCCCTCTACGTCAATGTAGGTGGAGGCTTGCTGGAAGGTAATCCCCACCAGCCGCTCGTCTGCGTCGAATTCTCCCCACGCGTGCGGGCCAACGTCACGGGTCTCTGTGCGAGGGGCAGGCGAGAACTCGACATCCAGGAGATCAACATCTCTGTAATACGTAATGCGCATGGTACGCCTTATGAGCCACACTCAGGAAATTAAGAGTCCCTGCGCTTAGGTCAGCGACCTGCCTCCATCGACGTGGAAGCTGGCCCCGGTGCTGTAGTCCGACTCGGCGACAAAAACCACGACCTGGGCCACGTCTTGCGGGCTGCCCGCCCGCTTGACCAGGGTCTTGTCGATCTCCCGCTGCCGAACCTTGTCGGGCGTATCCTCCTGGAACAGAACCGGACCGGGAATCACCGCGTTGACCATCACCTGGGGGGTGAGTTCCATGGCCAGGCCCTGGGTGAAGGTCAGCACGCAGGCTTTTGACACCGAATAGGGAATGTAGTCGGCCCAGGGACGTTCCCCGGCCACATCCGCGAGGTTGATGATATGTCCCCAGCCCCACTCGCGCATCCGCAGGCCGATCTTGTGGGCACACAAAAAAGTGCCGGTCAGGTTCACGTCCATGACCCGCTCCCAGTCCTCGACCGTGAGTGTCTCGACCGGAGTGCGGTAGAACAGGGCCGCGTTGTTCACCAGGATGTCAATCCGGCCGAAGTGCGCGGTGGCCGCCTCGATCATGGCTTCAACCTGGTCTTCCTTGGTGATGTCGGCCTGCACGGCGAGCGCCCGATGACCGGCGGCCCGCAGGTCGCGGACGGTCTCTTGGGCCTGGGCTTGGGAACGGTGGTAGTGGACAACGAGATGGCAGCCCCGGGCGGCCAGCGCCTGGACGATTGCCTTGCCGACCCGCTTTGCCCCGCCGGTGACAAGGGCGATTTTGCCGGAGATGTTCATTCAGGCCCGTAAGGGATCGTGCTGCGGTTGGAGGACGAGTTCAACCGGGCAGCAGCGCGGCGGTGAGCCCACGACCTGATAGACGGCTTCGGCCACGTCGTCGGGGCTGAGCATTTTGTGACGCTGAAGCCGTTTGTTGTGGGGAATCATCGCGGTATCGACATAGCCGGGATAGATCGTCGAAACCGTGATGCCTTTCTCCCGGACCTCTTCGAGCAGGGCCTGGCTGAAGCCCCGGACCCCGAACTTGGCCGCCGCGTACGCGGCCTCGCCGGCCCGGCCGGTCAGACCGGCCTGTGAGCAGATATTGATGATCGTCCCCCGTCCTTGGGCGAGCATGGCCGGCAGCACGAGCTTTGAGACCAGCATGGTCGCCCACAGGTTGGTCCGCAGGGTGGCGTCCCAGTCGGTTGGCCGGGCTTTGATGACCGGCGTGCGCGGTGGCCCGCCGCCGGCATTATTGACCACGATGTCGAGGTGTCCGAAGCGCTCCAGCGCGGTGGTGACCAGGGCTTTGGTCTGGTCATCTTGGGTGAGATCGGTCGGCAGGGGCAGGGCTTGGACGCCCAGCTGCCGGGCCAGACGGGCCGTCTCGGTGAGCTGGCTTTCGGTCCGGGCGGCCAGCACAAGGGCGATGTCGGCCCGGGCGAGCCGGAGCGCAATTGCCCGGCCTATGCCCCGGCCCGCACCCGTGACCAGGGCGACCTGGCCGGAAAGAGAGGGCTGCTCTCTATGCGCTGGGGCGGACATTTTGTTGCTTTTAGCACGGGGTAACGCTAGTATCCAAGCCGCGCCGCGCACGTGCGCTTGACGATACACGAGGAGGAAGTATGGCCTACGAATACGTGATGTATGAAAAAAAGGACCATATCGCCACGATTACTCTGAACCGCCCGGAGGTCATGAACGCGGTCCATCCGCCGGCCACGGTCGAGCTGTCGGGCATATGGGATGATGCCATTGCCGATGACAATGTGTGGGTGATTCTGCTGACGGGAGCCGGAGAACGCGCGTTTTCGGCCGGCAACGATCTGAAATACACCGCCTCCAAAGGCATGCCGACCGGGCCGCGTCCAAAAGGCGGCTTCGGCGGTCTGACCGACCGGACTGACATTGATAAGCCGATGATTGCCGCGGTCAACGGCTTTGCCCTCGGCGGTGGATTCGAGATGGCGCTGGCCTGCGATATCATTGTTGCGGCCGACCACGCTCGGCTGGGTCTGCCCGAGCCGCGGGTCGGGTTGGCCGCCGCCGCCGGCGGCGTGCACCGTCTGCCGCGCCAGATTCCGCTCAAAATCGCCATG
>WTHE01000381.1 GCA_011523315.1 Candidatus Binatota bacterium | reverse complement strand
GTGCCGTGCCTAACACATCTCCTTGGGGAAAGGGTGCGGTGACTTCCCCGGCCGAGGTCCTACCATCGTAGGTCACTCGCAGATCCACCGTGTACCGCCCGGGCTGGTCCACAATGAAGTTGTCCTCCGGCTCGTAGTAATAGCCAATTTCATTCGCCTGCCCACGGAAGGTCCGTCGGCTGCCGTCGGGCGCGGTGACGGTATAGGCCACCTTTGCGGGTAACGTGGGACCAATCGCGCCCACCAGAGCAAAGGTGTTCCCCGTCTCCAACACGCTCCCCGGCCGCACGCCGGTCAGATGCATGAAGAGGTCGATCTCTTCGCCTTTGAGGGTGAAGAGCGGCCCACCGCTCGGGCCACCGCCGTTGCCCTGAAACGGCGGAAAGGTCCGGGTGCCGTCCGGGTCGTTCTCCGGGAGCAAGACAAACAGCGAGCCGTGGATGGCGTAGTGCGCTTGGTCAAGCGCGGAGCCGTACAGTACGGCCGCTCCATACTGAAACTTGAACTCGCCGGGCAGGTCACCGTGGACGCCCACCCCAATTTGCTTGGCGTAACGATCATTAAAACGCCAATACGGATTCGGAATAGAGTCTTCGCTGATCTCTTCGCGGACGCGGACAAGCGGGCGCTGGACCGAACGATAGCTGTAGGCCCACAGGTCCACCTTCGTGGGGTCCAGGTGGGGATCATCCCCATCGGGCCGACTGGAGAACAGCGGGGTTTCGCCGACCACCACTCGCTCGGCAAAGCTGCCAGCTCCCAATCCGAGAGGAATGTGATCGCCTCCTCTTTGCCGCAGCAGTGCGGTGAGCTGGCGACTCGGGTCGTGAAGGGTCAGGACCGGAAGGGAAGAGTCGACATCGCCGGCCTCCTCGACCCAGGTCACATCCCCGGACTGAAAAGGAAAGGGCACATGAGGAGTCTCCTCGTTCCGGGACAGTTGGTCGAAAAAGAACCACTGCGGTCCAATCGTATCCTGCTGATCAATCCCCCGCCGTCCGTGGGCGACAATCAGGGGATCAACCGGAGCCACGACGCCGCCCCAGGTCCGCGAGCCCATCCAGAGCTGCCCCTGCGCATCCCGACCTCGCGCTGTGACATCCATCCGGTACTCTCCTGGCTGCTCGAACACGAAGCTGTTGCCCGCCGGTTGGAAATAGCCAAAGCGGTTCGTCCGACCCCGGATCACTCGTTCCTGGAGCTGACTGATATCCGAGTGGGGGACGTGCTGGAGCCGCACCTCGACTTCGGCTGTTACTGGCGGAGAGACGACTAGCCCCGGATTGAACCCATCACCAACTTCAAAGTGGGTCCCGGGCAGCACGGCCGTATCCAGAGCCAGCACCCGACCAACGTGGACTTCATAGGTGCCGCCTCCGGTCCAGGTATTACCCCAGATGTCCTCAATCGTACCTTCCACAGTGATGACGTGCAGGCCCTCTTGGGTGAACGTGACGTTAAAACGCGGGTCCAAGGTGGTGAGTTGGTAGGCATCGGTAATATGGCCTCCACCACTATCTAAGAGAAGTCCCTCTTCGTTCACGAGGCTCTTCAGCCGCGACTGCACGAACGGAGCGGGTCCCAGAACCTTTTCGGTTCTATCAGGCTGGCGGATTGTGACGGTCAGACTCCCCGAGGGAAAGCGGAAGGCAATATGGGGGGGATATAGTCTCCCGGCGCTCCCAGCGCCTCCCGCTGGCACAAACGGTTCAAGGCGATAGGTCAGCGGCTGGCCTAACGCTGTGCTCTGCCGCGGGATCACAAACGTTTCCGACGAGGTCAGAATCCGTTGGGCGATCCCGAAGCGGTTGGTGTCTTCTACGGCCACGATCCCGCGCGATCCATTGCTGAGCGTGTCCAGCAAGAGTACCCAATCCAGGTGTGGCGGGGCGGGACTTCCCACCCGAATAATCGGCAGGCGGGCCGCGTCTGGCCGATTTATACTAAAATCTGGGAGAATAACTGGACGGCTGGGAGAATGCTCCATAGGCATATCTGGAAAGAAGAAGGTAAGAAACGGTCTATAGTATCCGACGGGTAAGTCAGGTGGCAGGGTGAGCGTCAGGTCAAGATTCGCTTCAACCTGGTCGGTAGCCGTTTTAACCAAAGGTATCTCTCGGTATCGACTTAAGTCGACATCCCACCATCGAGGTTCCCTTTCAATCGGCAGCCCGGTGGAGGTGACGAAGGTGGACGCAAAGATGCTTCTACTGAGGAGACTTGACCCATCGGGGTCGGAGAGTCGCTCAAGCCGGAGGGCCGCATTCACCTGGAGATCGCCAATCCCCTGTAAGACTGGGGAATCCACCCGGACCGTGCCGCGGATCCGCAGGGGATCGCCCGGGGCGAAGGTATGGGTCGTGAGGGAGCCCTGGAACGTCCAGACGGGCAGTGCATCGAGATGGGACCGTCCGGCATCACTGATTGGTATGCCTCCGCCTGGGGGAGCCGCTACCTGCAGAATCGTCCCGGGGAGGCCTGCTAGCATCGCTGATTTGGTATTTGCATCTGCTTCTAAAGATAAGAACTGTGCCACGGCTGTGCCGACCGGGTCAGCTTTGACGAGGATGGACGTGCCGGCCGGAGCAAACAGGGGCGTCGTAAAACCCCCATCGGCCGTTGCTTGGGCGGTGGCAACGTGCCCGGTCTCCAGAGTAATGGCGACCACCGTACTATGGGGAGCAACCGAACCCGCCGCTCCGTTCAGCGTCACTTCGTCGTCCGCCGTAGGCGGAGATATGCTGATGAGAGCGGCTTTGGGCGGATCATCGGGCACGAACGGCATGGGGTCCCGACTCACCGTCAGCACGAGGTCTGTCACCCCTTCTCCGCTGACTTCCAGCCGTAGTTGGGTTGGCCGGAGGGGAGCCACCGGTCGGATCGTTACAATATACTCAGCTCCCGTGGCGACTCGGAACTGGAAATTGCCTACAGAATTGGTTTCGGAACAGAATGGGGTTTCCCATGACGGTTCGGTGGACAGACGGGCGCAGACCAGGGCGTCTGATACGGGCTGTCCCACCTCGTCTACCACTTTGCCTTCCAGCAGCGCACCGGAGTCCAGGGTGAT
The DNA here is from genome assembly GCA_011523315.1 of Candidatus Binatota bacterium. Lineage (GTDB taxonomy): Bacteria > Desulfobacterota > Binatia > Bin18 > Bin18 > JAAXHF01. The sequence continues at coordinate 4,528 of WTHE01000381.1, read as the reverse complement.
GTTGAGGGCGGTGTCCTGAGTGACCTCAACCCCCTCTAGCCGCCGATCTGTGAAGTCTTCGCTATACACGTTGACTCGGTAGATTCCAGCAGGCACCCCCAGGCTGTAGTGACCGGACTCGTTCGCAGAATTGAAACTGACCTCCTGATTGGCGTCATCCGTGACCCACAGCCACGCCCAAGGTACAGGTTGCCCATTAGACGTCACCTGCCCCGACAGCGTCACGCCGGCCTCTAAAACAAAGTTACGGGTGGTATTCGTTGAGAGCCGCAGCCCTTCTATCTTTTGGGAAATGAGCGGACCGCGTAGAGGTCGGACCCGCAGCCGGTAAATCCCCGGCGGCACCGAGAGGCGATAGTTACCATTCGCGTCCGTCTCCGACCCGACCCAGCCTGGGTCTTCCAGATTCACGGTCGCCCCGGAGACGGCCTGCCCAGCGGCGTCCGTGACCCGACCGGACAGAGTGACGGTCTGTTGGGCCTCGGCGGGCTGCGCAGCAATCCCTATCCAACCGCTCAGGACAACCAGAAGAAGGGGACGCAGGATGATGCTCAGTTTTTTCATAGCTTCCTCTCTTATTCCACCCGCTCCAAGTCTTGAATCCGACTCTTCGCCCCTTCGATAGACAGCAGGAAGGCGGTCAGGTCTTGCAACTCCGACTCGGATAAGTGCGAGGTGTGGCCGTGGTTGTCGTGGGGATTGTGAGTGGTGAGGACATCGCGCAGGGTCGGCGCCCGCCCATCGTGGAGATACGGCGCGGTGTGCCACACACCGCGTAAGGACGGGGTATCAAAGGCGGGACCAAGCCGTTCTGTCGGGCTGTCGCCAGTCCCAATATCGTGCATCAGAAAATCGGTAAACAGCGGGGGGATGTGGCAGTCTACGCAGCCGACATCAGCCCGTTCAAAGACGGCTTGGCCGCGTTGCGCCTCCGGGGTGAGCGTCCCATTCGGATGCCGAAACGGACTGGGCTTGGGCTGGAGCGATTCTACAAACGCGGCTAAGGCGTCCAGGTCGGCCGACCGCCCGGCGTTGGACGGCCCGAGTTCGGGGTGCGGCTCCCCGTCCTCAATCAGGCCGGTGCCGGCTTGCAGCTCCCGAATGGTGAATTCAAAATCGTGCACCTCATCCCGGTCCGCGCTCCAGTGCAGGGGGTGGGTTTCGGCTAAGCCTCTGAGACTGGTGGTGTTGCGCGGGCCGTCAGTAAACAGCCACGTTCGTCCGTCGTGCTCGCCGTCAAAATGGCAGCTCTCACAGCTCATCCAACGGTCTCGCGAAACCCGTGTCGAACGGCTGGAGGTGAACAGGAGTTTGTCCCGCTGAAGCTGCGGCGACAGCGGGCTTGTTGTCACCACGATGCGTTTGACCTCCTCGAAGGTGCTGAGATCAACCACCGACACATCGTGAGACAGCGCATTGGCCACATAGGCTGTGCGGTCGTCAGGCGCGAGCACGATCCCCCGTGGCCCGTCGCCGACCTCCAGATGGGCCAGCACGGTACGGCTGGCCAAGTCAATGACTGACATATCGCCACTGCCCAGGTAGACAATATGCGCCCGCTGGCCGTCGGACGACAGGGCCATGTCGAACGGGAGATTCACCGGTCGGTCAACTACTGAGAGGTCGAGCCGCTCGTGGAGCAAGTGTTGGTTGGTGGTCAGGTCAAGCACGGACAGGACGGGAAAGAGCGTGGTGTCAAACAACAGATGCGGATTGCCGACGTTCGACCGAATATGGGGCATATAGGCCCGCGGATTGGTCGGATGCAGGACGATCTTTTGGGCCATATTACTCTCAGCGCCGGTGGTGATGACGTGGAGCACCCGCCGTTGGGCCAGATCAAGCACCGAGACTGCCCCGGACAGGAAATGGGTCACATATAGCCGAGCGCCATCGTTGGAAATGGCGAGTCCTTTGGGCCGGGCTTGCACGGCAATGGTGTCTATAACTTGATTGAGTTCGGTGTCCACCACCTCGACACGATCAGCGCCGGATGCCGCCACATAGACGAGGCGGCCGGTGGGGTCGGCCACCACCCCATACGGGTCAGGACCGACGCGCAACGCGGCGCGAATCGCCAGCGGGTGGGTCTCCAGAATAGTCAGGGTTGCCGACGCTTGGTTCGTGACGTACAGCCGGTGGCCGTCCAACCCCAAGGCCAGGATTCTGGGGTCGCGGCCAATGATGATTTCGTCCAGCGTGGTCTCCGAGGCGGTATCAATCGCCGAGACCGAGCCAGCATCTGGATTGACCACAAACACAGTCGTCCCGTCTGGGGTCATGGCAATACTCCCCGAGGCGTGGACGGGCCAAGCCGGGACGGAGAAGGTGAGGAGGGTCCACATCACGCCGATGACACAGAGCTGTTCCAGCACCGAGAAAGGATCACGCACAGGCTGTTCACAGAGCGGTGGTGTCTCAGTTTGAAAACTGCTGAGCCAGAAAACCCCCACACCGCTGGATTCTTCCCGTTGTGCGTATCTCAGATGCAATCTGTACAGCAGATAGCACGCCGCTCAGTTTTGTCCATATCAAGATTACTAGGCCGCCTAAAAAACGCTAAGAAATGTGGGGAGTTCCCGAACACACGCGGCCGGGATTGGGTGCCCCCGCCGAACGCCCCCGGGGGCGGGCAGGCCACACGCGGCGGAGAACAAAATTCAAACTGAGACACTACCCGTATACAGGCCGATGTTGATACGCTCACCACCCTGCCCCAGCGTGAGTTTGTGGCCGGCCTTGCGGAGGTGATCAAGTACGGAGCGATTCTGAGCCCGGACTTGTTCGCCATCCTGGAAGAGCAGCTCGACCGCCTGCTCGGCCTGGAGCCCGCGTTGTTGACCTCGATCATCAAGACCTGCTGTCAGCTCAAGGCGCAGGTCGTCGAGGCGGACGAGCAAGAGGCGGACTACCGGGCAATCCTGAACTTCGGCCATACGCTGGGCCACGCCGTTGAGAGCGCGACCGGCTATGGGCGGTTCTTGCACGGTGAGGCGGTCGCCATAGGCATGGCGTTCGCCGCCAAGCTGTCGCTGCAGCGGGGCGTGTGTCGAGCGACAACCCGTGACCGTCTGGTGCGCCTGATCAAACGGGCCGGCTTACCGGTTGATATCCCGCCGGATATTGCCGAACAGCACCTCCGCGCCGCCATTGAGGCAGACAAGAAGGTCTCGGCCGGCAGCGTTAAATTCGTGTGTCTCGAACAGCTCGGAAAGACCCGCTTTGAGTTGCTGAGCGCCACCGACATCGTCCGTCACGTATCTCAGTGAGCGTCCCCATTCGTCATCCTCCCGGTCCGTATACAGCCTGACCATAGACTTGTACCAATCGAGCGAAGGCATATGTGAGTCAAAGTCATAGCCCTGAAGGCCGCGAAATCGCCCGTTTGACAAGACACAGCAGAGTAAAACAGAGCCACGGGGAACGCTGTCATAGCCGGGCTTGGCGTGAGCTGACTATTCTTCGATGCCTTCGATCACGAAATTCTGGAGGGCTTCATTCCAGCGGATGATGGTATTCACGCCGGGTTCGGGAAAGTCGCGCGCCCGGAAACTCCCAGCCGCATCCTGTAAGAATTCTTCGCCGAGGTGGCCGACGGTGAACGTCACCCGCGCGAACTCTACCCCATCCGCCAATGCGCGGATGGTATGCGCGCCACGGGTAAGCAGATTCCAATTAAAGGCGACGGCCCAGCCGTTGTTACCATCGTTCTGGCATACGCCGGCCGTATCGCCGCGACTGGCGCCGTAGAGAGCGGCAAAGGGTGCCCCGTCGTCAATCATCAGCGTGATCTCGGCCTCGTCACAGCGCCAGCCATGAATCAGATTGATGCCACTTTGGAGGGAGCCCGGTGCCGGCGAATCCAGAGATGCCTGCGCCCACAGGTCAGCTGCCGGCAGACTGCCCAGGAGCACCAGGGTCAGCCACAGGCGGGTCGACACAGGCGCGAAGATGAAACGGCGGAAGAGCGTGTGTAACATGTCGAAGACTTCTCCTTTCCGAAGTGTATGAAGGATCAAGGCTGCTACTCCAAGCGTTCGAGGTCACGGATGGCGGTGGGATTGGGAGATACCGGGGTGAGGTTCAGGAACTCCGTGCCGTGTAGCGTCACTACCCGGGCCGCATAGTGCGGCTCGCCCGCACTGTCCCGCCCCTCTCCAAACAGACTCACCGTGACCACATCGGCCGCGACCGGATTGCCGAAGCGCTCCACATCCAGGATCGGTACCCCGGCGGCCAAGCCCACTGGGTCGTAATCATACGTCAGGCCATTGGCCTCAACAGACAGCGCTCCATCCTCCAGCACAACTCCCGGCATGAGTACTGTCATGTGTCCGCCCGTCAGCCGTGTTCCTGTCGAGGCGGTGGCCGTGACGGTGAAGTCGGCCGGGGCCGTCAGAAAATCGTGCTCAGGCATATCAACCTCCAGCGGCGCGCTGTACGGCGAGACCACGTAGACGGAGAAGCGGCCCCGTGCCGTGCCTAACACATCTCCTTGGGGAAAGGGTGCGGTGACTTCCCCGGCCGA
>WTHE01000136.1 GCA_011523315.1 Candidatus Binatota bacterium | reverse complement strand
TAGTTATGAAGAATCATGCCCGTATTGGGCACGCCGTTGCCCGAGGTCACCAGGGCAATCTCGGCATCCTTGACCTGATTGATGGCCTGGCCGCGCAGCTGGCGCACGGCTTCGACAATGTTTTCCATGCCGTGGATATAGCCCTCGGACAGGTTGCCACCGCTGGTATTGAACGGCAGGCTGCCGTTCGGCCACAGCAGTTTGCCGTCCGACACAAACGGTCCGCCCTCGCCGCGCTCACAAAAGCCGAGTTCTTCAAAAGCCATCAGCACCAGCGGCGTGAAGTGATCGTACAGGTAGCACACATCGAGGTCGGCGTGGCTGATGCCGGCCCGGCCGAACATGGCTTTGGCCACGACGGTTGATTCGGTCTCCCGGCTCTCAATATCCTTGACCACCCGCTGGGTATTCCACTCGCCAGCCCCGAACCCGCCGCTCATGATGTACGCCGGCGTGTGTTTCAGGTCTCTGGCCCGCTCGGCGCTGGTGACCACCACCGCAGCCCCGCCGTCGGTTTCCAGACAACAGTCGAGCAGGCGCAGCGGGTCGGCGATCATACGCGAGTTCTGGTGGTCCTCAATGCTGATCGGCCGGTCGCGCATGACCGCGTTGGGGTTGGTCTGAGCGTGGGTGCGGCAGGCAACGGCAATAGCGCCAAAATGCTCGCTCTTGGTGCCGTACAAATGCATATGCCGCCGGGCCGCCAGGGCCACCATCTGGGCCGGGCTGAACAGACCGTAGGGTTCGAGGTAGGCGCCGACTCCCGGCGTGCCACGGCGCACCGCAGCCTGTCCAAAGCGGGGCGTGCCCCGGCCGGAGCGCTCGTTCATGGCCCGAAAGGCAATGACCGTCTCGGCCATCCCGGTCGCCACCGCCATGGCCGCCAGCAGGACCGAGCCGACCGGCCCGCCGCCCCCACCGTAGGCCACCTCGCCGAAGAAGCGCAGCTCGGGCACCCCGAGGTGGGCGGCCAGCTCGACCGGGTCGTTATTGTCCATCGTATACTTGGCAATCCCGTCAATGTCGCTGGTTTGTAGACCCGCATCGTCAATCGCCCGCTGAATGCACTCAATGGCCAGGCTGATCTCACTGCGCCCCGAATCCTTGGAGTACTCGGTGTGGCCGACACCGACAATCGCGGCTTTGTCTTTCAGGCTTTCAATCGACATGGCAGCCCTCCTGTTCGGCCCGCGATTAGAGCACAGCCGGTGCGGATTTGCTACCGCCGGGCCGGGGCGCCGATTCCCGACGGGTGGCCGCCCATTCCCGGATTCTGTCAGGCTCCCTTCGAGTTGGGTTTCTGGCCGCGGGAGATAAGGCCCTCGTCGCCGGTGCGAGGAGGGCGTTGCGTGCTCGGCCTTCTTTTCTTGATGTATTCGTTCAACGCGAACGCGGTCGATGGAATTACATCGACATCGGCGAAACGGCCAGAGTCAAACAAATCTGCGTGTGTAGCGATAACCACAAGCCTGCAATCGCCTTTATTTCTCGCTGCCTTCCTCAAAGCGGAGACGGCCTGACTGACGGATTCTCCTTCACGCTGGACTCGAACGAATACGGGGAGCCCAGCAACTTCCTCTTTCAATAAGCCATCAATACCCGTGTTTCGATGAACAGGTGTGTAGGCGACACCAAAGAGATACGTAGCGGCATAGGATTCATGGCGACGGTAGGATTCTCTCCCTCTCTGGGCCAGGGGTGACTCTGTAAAGAGAGGAGCCTCAAGCCTTCGTTTTGTCAGTTCGACAGCTTCCTCGGAAATATCTATCCCTATGGAGTTCCTGTTTAGAAGTTTCGAGGTAACAAGTGTCGTACCACTGCCGCAAAACGGGTCCAGAATCCAATCTCCTTCATCTGTCACGAGTTCCACGATTCGCTTCATCAAGAGAACTGGCTTCTGAGTGGGGAAACCAACGCGCTCTTTCGCTTTTGGATTGAGAAACGGAATTTCCCACACATCGGACAAGGGAACACCTTTTTTGATCCCATTTCCAACAACCTCGCCTTTCTCATTCCGTGCATAAACCGTTTTGTTGCGGGAGTCCCGAATCCGCTTCTGCATGATCTGGTCGATATTTGTCGAGGGCGAATATTCCTGATAGAACGTGTTGAACTTGAAGTTATCGGTCTTCGAGTAAAAAAAAATTGTTTGGTGAGCCGGCAATAAGCCTTTTTTTGCGTTTGACCATCTTCTAAAAGACCAAATTATTTCGGACCGAAATTGCTCAGGTCCGAATATACTATCCAGGAGTAGGCGAATAATATGGGACGCTGCTTTATCACAATGAAAAAAAAGACTGCCGGAGCTCTTCAAGACTGTCCGGGTGCGGCGAATTCGCTGATAGATAAAATCGGAGTAGGAATGATCGCTGCCCCAGATATCCCGAAAGCTGAACGTCGCAGAGCCGTCTCTTGTGTTTAATCTGTGTATCTTCTGCGTGAAGAACGGCGGATCAACATAGGCAAGATCGACTGACTCCGGCTCCATATCGTGGAGAACATCCAGGCAGTCGCCTACGCATGTTCTTACCTTAGGCGCTCCGGGTACGCTCATCTGCGATCCTTTCCAGAATGGTCTTTAGATCAATCCCTGTATATTCTTGGATATATCGCCACGCACCTTCTCCGTAATAGTACTCACCGCCCACGCCCGCGTAGAGATCTTCAAGCGTGTTTTGGATTCGCTGTGCCTGTTCTCGATTTGGATAGTAGAACATGACGCGGACAGGCTTGTATCCAGCGGCTTTGATATTTTTCATGCGCGTATGTTCCTTGGTAATGTGATCGCCGTCCGTTGTTGCGTCGCGCCACTTAATCTCTACTGCGTCCCGGTCTTCAACGAGGCAGTCGATCTCGAAAGTCTTGGGACGTTGTCCTAAGGTGTTCGGCATTCGGACGGAGGCAGAGCCTGGATACCTCTCGCGGAAGCAGAGCTTTGCGGCTTCTTCCAAGAACGATCCTGCATATCTATAAAGGAATCGCCCTTTGTTCTGGTAGACATCTATGAGACTCCCTTCCTCATCGGCCACGCCGAGTACGCGATAGATCAGGCGATGGCTTCTATCATCCGATTCCATTTCCTTCATGCGCTGCTCAACGCGGGCTTCGAGCTTCGCAGCGTACTTGTCGGCGAGTTGTCGCATTTCCCCTTCAATGTCCACTGGATTATTATTCATGGCCCGGGGAGGATGTCCAGCCTTTTCTGACACCCACCCGTTGGCCAACGGAATCATGAGCCTATTCTCTACATGACAGGTACAGATTTGCTACTGCCGGGCCGGGATACTGATTCTCGGCGCGGGGCAGACGTGCTAGACTGCCCGCTATCGCACCACGCCCGCAGCGAGGAGATCAACATGATTGTCCTGTCTACCACCGAATGCGAGTACCCGGACGGCACGCTGCGCTTGAGCAAGGTCACAGTCATGCTTGAAGAAAAACGGCTGGCCTGCCGTGCCAAACGTCTGCGGCCCGGCGACCTGTGGAAAAAGCCGCCCGCAATGGTCGCCAAGTACTCCCTGGGCCGAGTGCCCTACATTGAGGACGGCGACCGGCCCGCCATCTGGATACCGTGACGGTGTCGGTCTCGCGTGGCTTCGGCCGTGACTTTGTCCTGCTGTGCCTGGTCAGCCTGGGATTCTTTTCCAGCTTTTTTTTCTTTTTCCCGACCCTGCCGTTCTACATCAAACAGCTGGGTGGTCGGGAGGTCGACGTTGGCCTGCTGATCGGCATTTCGAGCCTGGTCTCGTTTGCGGTCAAGCCCTTTGCCGGTCGCTGGACCGACCGCTATGGCCGGGTGGTCATGATAACCGCCTCGGTCGGGCTGTTTGCCTGTGGGGCGCTGCTGCACGCCTGGGCGCTCAGCATCGGCCTGCTGTTCGGCCTGCGTCTGGTCTACGGCTTTGCCCTGGGCTGTTTTACCACCGCCTCGGGCGCCTACCTGGCCGACGTGGCCCCGGCCGACAGACGCGCCGAGGCGACCAGCTATTGGGGCCTGGTCAATTCGCTGGCCATGGGCGTGGTCCCGCCCCTGGCCCTCGGCATCATGCACAGCCCGACGCTCCACCCGTGGGAGGAGGGGCTGGTCGGGCTCCTGCCGGGACTGGGCCACAAATTCGGCTGGCCGGACAATTTTACCCTGCTGTTTTTCACCGCCGCCGGCGTCGCCTTCCTGGCCAGCGGTGTGAGCAGCCGCCTGCGGGAACGCCACCGCTCGGCCGAGCGACCGGCCAGACGCCAGTTTTTTGCCCCGGAAGCCGTGCTGCCGATGGTCGTTCAGCTGTGCCTGTATCTGACCTTTACGTCGTATACGGCCTTTTTGCCCCTGTACGCCCGGACCTTCGGTCTGGACAACCCCGGCTATTTGTATTCGAGCTACGCGCTGGTGCTGGTGGCGACCCGCATGCTCAGCGCCCGCCTGGGCGACCGCTACGGCCGCGTCGCAGTCATTGTCCCGGGTTTTGTTCTGGCCCTGATCGCCCAGCTCGTTTTGGCTTTTGCCTGGGATGTCCAGGCCCTCTACCTGGGCGTGAGTGTGTACGCCATGGGCATCGGCCTGGCCCAGCCCGGGCTCGGGGCGTGGATGATCGACCGCCTGACACCCGAACGGCGCGGCCTTGGCATGGCCACCTTCGCCCAGGGTCTCGATCTCGGCATGGGGCTGGGCGGGGTGCTGATGGGCAGTATCGCCAGTCAGGCTGGCTTTACCCCCATGTATGTGTGCGGGAGCGGCTGTCTGGCCGTTGGCCTGGCCATTTTCCTGTCCGGCTCTCAGCGCTCACACGCCGGCTCCTGATCGGTGCGGCGGCTCTCGCGCGCCGGGTTGCGTCAGCGTCGTTCATGCTGACCTTGACGAGGACGACCTTGCCTGTGAGCGACTGTTTTTTCCTTGACGCCTGGCGCCGCCGGTTGTAGCGTGGCGGCGTGCAGGAAGCCTTTGAACACCGCCCCCTGCTTGACCGCAGCCTGCTGCGTTGCGTGCAACAGCGTCGAGACCTGCCCTCGATCATCCGACTGAGCCTCCATGTGTCGGCTTTTCTGCTGTGCGCCTATGGCGTGCTGCTCGTCACCCCGCACTCCCATGCGGCGGCGGCTCTGCTCTCGGTTGTACTGGGCGGTATCTGGGCCGCGCTGTTCGCCCCCTTTCACGAGTGTACCCACCACACCGCCTTCAAGTCAGCGTGGCTGAACACCGTGGGCACCTGGCTCAGCGGCTTTCCCTTTGGAGTCGCCCCGGCCGTGTACCGGGCCTTTCACTTCGACCATCATCGCTACACGCAAATTGTCCACAAGGACCCGGAGCTGTTGTTCTTGGGTGGGCAGCCGGTGTCCTGGCCGACCCGGTGGAAAACCTGGCTGCGCATGATTAGCGGCTGGGGCCTGCTGAGCCTCAAAATCGGCTTCCTGACACGCTTCCCCTTCCTGGCCTCTGACAAGTGGGAGTCTCTTGCCCCCTGGGCGCCACCCGACCAACGCTCCACACTGGCCTGGCAGTCCGGCCTGATCGCCCTGTTCTGGCTCGGGCTGATTGCCGCCGCCTGTTTCGGGCCGGCGGGCATGGGCTGGATTCTGTTTGCCGGGCTGCTCAGCCATCCGTTTCAAGCCATCTGGGTGACCACCGAGCACACCGGCCTGCCCAACGAGGGTTCCATTCTGGACCGCACGCGCACTATGCTAACGTGGCCGTTCTTCAGTTGGTGGCTGTGGAATATGAACTTCCACGCCGAGCACCACGCCTGGCCTGCAGTCCCGTGGTATCGGCTGCCCGTCATACATCAGGAAGTCGCCGCGCACCTCGACGCTACGGAGCGCGGCTATGCCCGCCTCCAGTTCAAGGTATTGAGGCAGGTCGGCGCCTAGGGCAATGAGCAGGTGGCACGCATGCAGGAATGGGGGGCGGTCCGAAGAACGGCTCAAGGACGCGACGGATGAGTTTTTGGAGCGAGATCGGAAGCCGTTTGGGCTGCCACCCCGCCAGAGCAGCGAGAAAGGAGCCACCCCGCCATGAGCGCGCTGGCGTTTGACACCCATAAAGCCGTCACTGCGCTCAAGCAGGCCGGTTTTGAGGAGGCCCAAGCCGAGGCTGTGGTCAACACCATGGGCGAGGCCCTGGGCGGCAATGTCGCCACCAAGGCCGACCTGACTGAGGTCCGGGTCGCCCTGGAAGCCGATGGGGCCGCCGTAAAGGCCGACATTGAGCAACTCCGGCTGACCACGCAGGCCGACCTCGCCGCCGTGCGCACGGAGATGGCCGAGCAGTTCGCCGCCCTCTACAAACACCTGTGGGTCATGGCCGCCGGCATCGTCGGCCTGACCGTCACCCTGGTGAAGCTCATTCCCTGACGGCGGGCACGGTCGTCCTGAGCATACTCCACCATTGCCTCGGCTCCCTCGAACGTGGCAGAGGGATACCGCTCTTGCAGCCCCTCTTCCATTGATTGCGGAAGAGAGCGATGCAAGGTGAGCCACTCCCCCTCGGTTCATATGCTTGCGAAGCTCACGCGGCGTCGTTTATCCTGATCCGACAGGCCAGGAAGGAGTCAACATCGTGCAGTTTGCCCGTCCCTCAGACGCCCGTCGGCATACCCCGGAGCCGCCACGACCGACCAACGACCACCGGTCCGAGTTTGAACACGACCGGGCGCGTATCATCCACTCGGCCGCGTTTCGGCGCCTCCAGGGCAAAACCCAGGTGTTTGGGGTGTATGAGGGCGATTTCTTTCGGACCCGGCTGACCCACTCACTCGAAGTCGCCCAGATTGCCAAGGGCATTGCCCTGGCGCTGGGCGCGGATACCGACCTGGTCGAGACGATCTGCCTGGCCCACGATCTTGGCCACGCCCCCTTCGGCCACGCCGGGGAACGCCTCCTGCACGACCGCATGCGGCCCTATGGCGGCTTTGAGAGCAATGCCCAGACCTTCCGCATCGTGACCCGGCTCGAACACAAACACACCACCTATCCGGGCCTGAACCTCACCTACCCCAGCCTCGACGGGCTGCTGAAATACAAGACCTGTCTCGGCGCCGAACCGCCCCCGTCCGGGCCTGAGCCGGTCAAGGGCTATTACATCGCAGATCGTGAGCTGGTCGAGGCGATCACCTGTGCGACCGGCAGCGGTCAGCAGCGCAGCCCGGAGTGCCAGATCATGGACGTGGCCGATGATATCGCCTATTCGGTCCACGATATCGAAGACAGCCTGCAGGCCGGCCTGATCACGCTGGCCGACTTCCGCCGCTTTCCGGCCCAGCGTCTGCTGCCCGAGGTCAACGCCGCGCTCGGCGCCTGGCAACGGACGGTCGATGCTGAAACGGTCGGCGCAGTACTGAGCCAGCTCGCAACCCAGCTCGACGCCCTGGAACAGACGGCCGGGCGGGCGGCGCATAAGATGCTGACCCGCGATCTCATCTCCGCCTTTGCCAGTACGGTCGAGGTCCAGTCAACCGGTCGCATTGACGCGGCCTTTTCCGAGCGGGTGCGGATCGAAGTCCTGAAAGCTTTCGAGTCTCAGAAAGTGATTCGCAACCCGCGCGTGACCACCCTTGGCTACAAGGGCCAAACGGTTCTGGCGCGTCTGTTTGAGGTGCTGGACCAGGGCCGCGAGTCGGTCGGCCTGCTGCCCGAAGAGC
>WTHE01000747.1 GCA_011523315.1 Candidatus Binatota bacterium | reverse complement strand
TCGTGCCACAGGTTTCCAATAGCCGCGACCGGGAAATCATCTTTGAATCGCCGGTACCTCAAGGCGCTGCCGGAAGTGATGTGCAAACGTTCAGCGTGGGCTAATCGTGTGAGGCCATCTCTGTGTGTTTTGAATGTGCCTTTGCCGGGTGTGTACGTGCCACCGCTGAACTCGAACATGCGGACATCGCCTTCTCCGGCGGGTCGTGAACTGGTCAGGTCACCGAGTTGGAATAAGCGTACGCGGTTTTCTTGGGATTCCGTTAGTGTTGCCGAGGAAACGACGGACCCGTCAGGGAGCAGGGCTTGGTCGTATCGTTCATCCGCGACATTGCTGCGAGGAACGAAAATCTGGTGATATTTGATTGAGGCGCGGGCGCGGGCGTACCAAACTATGAAATCCGTTGTGGTGCCGAGGAGAGAAGCGGTTCCTTGACTGGTTGTCTTTCGTACAGAAATGATGGAAATGAAGCTATCAACCCCAAACACCTCATCCATCAGCTCCCGGACGTGGTGTAAATTCTCGTCGCTGATCTGCACGAAGCAGCTCCCGCTCTCGGTCAGCAGCTCCCGCGCCAGCAGCAAACGGTCGCGCAGATAGGCCAGATAAGAATGAATCCCCAGCTCCCAGGTATCCCGGAAGGCACGGATCGTCTCCGGTTCCTGGGTCAGGTCCTCGTCCCTGCCGTCGGTCACGTCTCGCTTGCTGACGAAGGGTTGGAAGTTGGAGCCGTAGCGGATGCCATAGGGCGGGTCGATATAGACCATCTGCACTTTGCCGGCCATGCCCTCTTTTTCCAACAGGCTGTTCATGACCAGCAGACTGTCGCCGGCAATGAGTCGGTTGGTCCAGTTGTGTTTGTGCTTGTAGAACTCAATGGCTTGGCGGATGGGCGGATTCTCCTCAGGCGTGGCGAACAGCGAGAGCTGTGAGTCCGCGCTGTTTTGCTTCCTCACCGCCTCGATAATGCTGCGCGGGTCGATGCGTTCGTGTACGTGCAGGGAAACCGTCGGCACCTCAAAGGACGTGTGTTCGGCCTTCCCCGCCCACTGCAACTGCGGATCGAGATGCGGGTCGTAGGCGTAGGTCTTCTTGCCCGCGTCCTTGTCCGTGTCAGGCGTCACCAAGCCGACCGGCGGGTTGTTCACCCGCTCCTTGTCCGCGTGTGCGTAGCTCTCAATGTCTTTCGTGGCGTTTTTTCTCGCTCGTGGCATGGTGTCTTCCTGGTGTTCGGTCGGTGGCATTTTTCCTACAGCGCCCTGAGAAATTGTCGAAGCTGGTCGAAAACGGGATGGTCCAAATCCCAGTAATTTCGCTTTGCTGCCACGCCTACAGAAAGGTGCGGCTCAGGCTTTGTCGCTAAGTAGGCTTGGGCGCGGGCCTTGTGAGGGCGTTGGGTCGGCACTCCAGACGCATCCTCGACGCAGCCGAAGAAGGCATTGATACAGCCGTCCACCGGGGTGTTTGCAAAGGTCTCATTGAGAAGCGTTTCGAGCATACCTGGACGATTGTTACCGGGCAGGATCAGCACCGTCACTGCTGGACTGCTGCCGGCGCGTCTTTCGGGTTGGTTCGGCACGGGCAGTCCAGCGTTACTCAGCGAAGACTGAACGCTTTGAAAGGCCGCCTGAGCGGAGGTTTCCGCATCTCGAACAATGCCGACGCTCTTGACGGTCTCGCGAAACCCCGATCTCTTCACAAGTATCGACAGAAAGGGGCGCAGGTCAGCAACACCCCCAAAGTTCTGAATCTGAATATTCGCAAGTGATAGATGGTCAATGAACGCTTCAAAGAAATTGCGCTGGTCGTTTCCCTCGACGAGAAGCTGGATTTTCGACTCGATCGTGTTTGGCTCAGGCATTTCTAGCGAATCTCCAGGTTGTGCCGAAGTGCCACATCGATTTCCTCAGACTCATAGGTGACACAACGGTTCTCTGTGCCGTTGGCTTCAAGCCGATGCAGCAGAAAGCCGTCTGCGCCGAGGGCTTTCTGGGCCGCTTCTACACATTCGAAGCTGTGGGTGGTCGCAAATATCTGCGTGTTGAATTGCCTGGCTGCGGTGTCAACGACTTTCCAGACTTTGGACAGAACGGAGTGGTGCAGGCCGTTTTCGATTTCATCCGCCAAGACTACACCGTTTGGCGTGGCGGATATGGCGAGGACCAGCCGGGCGATTCGGGTCATGCCTTCACCCATTACCGGCAGTGGCACTAGTTCTGACAACCCGATATCACCCCAGATCAAAGGTTCACCGCTGGCAGAATTGTCCTCAATGCTTTGCAGTCTCGGTTCGATGCTTTGTAGCGCTTCCAAGAGCAGATGGCCCTTTTTCTGTCTTCTCAACACTCCTAGAAGTACGGCATCTTCCTTGAGGTTTCCCCCACGCGACGAAAGAAACCTGCTAAGAAACGGTACTTCCGCGTGAGGTGTCTCAAGCTGAATCGCCTGTCCTGTCGTGCGCATGCGACCCTTGATTTCTCCTGTTAAGCGGCTGCTGAACGAAAACATAAGCTGAGGTGCACTGGAAAGTTCTGCCAGATTCGTCCCGACAGGGACCTTAAGAGGCAGTTCGGTGGTGCGCGGCGTATCCAACGTGACTGTCAGATTCAGCGGACCAACAGATTCATGATGCCCTCTGATTTCGACGGTTTTGTCCATATCCAGCGCAGAGAATATCGGCTTCCAGAAGGTTTCCCTTATTGTTTGCGACGTTCCGCTTACTGAGTCGATCCCGCGGAAAGCCATGATATTCATCGCCATTTGCGCGTTTCCCGCCCCAGACAACAGAAAGATCGCTTCCAGCAGGCTGGTCTTGCCGGAATTGTTCTTGCCGGCAATGAGGTTGATGCGGCTCAGTCGGTCGATTTCGAGATCGTTGAAGACGCGATAATTCCGTATATGCAAGCGTTCCAACATGGTTGCTGCTCCTTGACGTATCCGTTTACAGATACGCGATGCACCGGACTCGGCGCAACTCAAAAACGCACGACTGTTTCAATACCCCAGAGCGGCGGCTCGTTGACATGGCCGGTCAGATTGTTGAAGTCGATGCCGCCGGTCCGAGACACGTCGTTCAGGATGTTGCGACCAAAGGCTGCCACTTCCAGGCCGCCCTCGGCCGACAGCCAAGCCAGACGCAGGCCGCCCTCAAGCAGATAGCTGTCGCGGTACTCGCGCGACTCGTACAGAAAAAAGTTGATGCGGCTGCGGTACGCCCAGTCGGTCGAGAACAGCAGGGCCGAGCCGCCGGGCAGCAGTCGCATGTAGCTCAGGCTGGCGTTGGCGATCCAGCGCGGAGCCTGGGGCAAACGGTTGCCGTCGATAGAGACCGTGCCGGGAACTGCGCCGGGCGGGTCGAGCACCGTACAGGGCGAGCCGCACGGCTGGACCGCCAGGTCCGAGTCGTCCAGCCGGGTGTAATTGTAACTCATGCCGGCCGTCAGGCGCAGGCCGTAGCCCAGGTTCAGGGAGCCCTCGGCCTCGACGCCCCGGCTGATGGTGCGGTCGGCATTCAGCAGCCGAATGGCGTTGGTCCCGCCGCCGGCTGCGGTGAGTTGCTGATCGTGCATCCAGAAGTGATAGGCCGCCACGTCGAGGTGGAGGCGTTGCTGCCACAGGCGGAGCTTGAGGCCGGCCTCAACCGAGATGATGTCCTCGGTGTCGGCCACGCTCACCTCGTCGCTGAACAGCAGCCGACCCTGAACGCTGGGGGCGCGAAAGCTGCTGGCAACCCGCACATAGGGCTGCATGCCGGGCGTCACCCGGTAGCGCAGGCTCAGATCCCAGCTCGGCACCAGGGCGCGCGCCCTGGTGCGCAGCGGGCCCAGCGGACCGCTGCCGATCGGCGACACCAGGCGCTCGGCCTCGAAGCGCTTATCGTCCTCGGAGACACGTATGCCGGCGGCCACCTCCAGGTTCTCGGTCAGCGTCAGGGTGGCCGCGCCGAACACAGCCCACGCCTCGGTGCGCTGCTGCTGGCGGATGGAGCCGTTCTGCTCGTTGCCGGCCAGCGTGTCATAGCTGAAACCCTCGGCCTCCATATCCTCGTGGAAGTAGAAGAAGCCGACCCGCCAGTCCAGGCGTTGCCAGGCCGTGCTTTCAAGCCGGACTTCCTGAGTCAGTTGGCGCAGGGCCGAAACGCCGTCGGCCGTCTCGGACGGAAACGGAATCAGGCCCGGCCCGCTGGGCGGACTCCAGACCGCGCCGAAGCCCCCGTCCACGTCGCCGCGCGCGAAGCTGTCGAGCCATTCTCCGCCGGTCAGCGAGATCAGGCGGAAGTCGCCCAGCGTGTATTGCATCTCTGCGGAGAAACCGTGTTCGCCCAGGGTCTGCGAGTTTTTGCCGTCATGCCAGACCTTGTCACGTCGGAAACCCGGACCCAGGTCAGACCGGCCCTGCCTGACCACATTCGCCCGGAACATCCGCGCGTCACCGTCGAAGTCCCGTACCTGGACCTTGAAGCGCCCGGAAAAGTTCTCGACCGGCGTCCATAGGAACTGCATGCGGCCGGCAACCTCGCGGTAGCCGGCAAAGGCGTCGTCCTCGCCGCTAAAGGCGTTGTCCACCCAGTCGTCCCGGCGCTGCACCAGCAGCGAGGCGCGCGCCGCCAGCACCGACGGAATCAGCGGACCGGACACCGCGCCCTCGAAATTGACACCGTTGAAGCGCCCGTACGACAGCCGGCTGTAGCCTTCAAGATCCCAGGTCGGAAGAGCCGACTCAAACTTCAGGATGCCGGCCGGCGTGTTGCGTCCGAACAGCGTGCCCTGGGGCCCGCGCAAGACCTCGACCCGTTCGACATCGAAGATGGGGATGCCCTTGAGAAACGGGTTTTCCAGCGGAATGCCGTCAAGCATGACCGAAACCGGCTGGGAGGCGTTCATGTCGAAGTCGGTATTGCCCAGGCCGCGAATATAGAAGCGCGGCGAGGCGCGGCCAAAGCCCGACTCGATCTGCAGGCTCGGCGCCCGGTTGGTCAGAAAACGGATGTCCATGCCCGAGGCGCGCAGCCGGTCGAGCCCTTCACCGCGCAGCACGGACAGCGACAGCGGCACGTCAAAGGCGCGCTGCTCCTGCTTGCGGGCGGTGACGGTGATCTCCTCAAATGCCCGCTGCGCCGCTGGTCCGCTCGTCAACGCCTGTTGCGCGGCGGACGGCGTGGCGCACGACAGCAAGGCAAGGAGCACCACAGCTTGTAAGTTGAGGACGCGATCATTCCCTATAAACAAGCGTTCCGACATGCTTGTGACTCCTCGTTGCTCTCTCCCCAGGTGTGTCCCTGTAACACATAGCCGTTTTTACCGGGCTTGCAAAAACGGCCGCCGCACTTTTCGCGCTTGCAATCCCCGGTCCAAGCTCCTAGACTACGACGCCAACGGAGGGTACGTCATGGCGACCGCCGCAGCTGAAACATTGACGCTTCCTGATGATCCTATCGAACAGTTATTCGAGCGAGGGGTGACCGATGGCCTGCCGGCCGTGCCGCCGACCCGTGACCGGGTGGAACGCATGCTGGCCGGTGCGCCGAACCGAGCCAGGGATGAACTCATCGGGACGCTGGGGCCGTGCTATGGCGAGGCCACGGTTGAGCGGGTGGCGGTGAACGCGGTGATGGCCGGCTGCGCGCCGGCGTATTTTCCGGTCGTGCTGGCCGGTGTGGAAGCCCTGTGCGACGAGCGGCTGTGCGCCCACGGCATGAATGTCACGCTCTTTTCCGCAGCGCCGTGGGCGATTATCAACGGCCCGGCCCGGCTGCACATCGGGCTCAACTGCGGGCATAACGCGCTCGGCCACGGTTTCCGGCCCAACGCCACCATCGGCCGCGCCCTGCGACTGACCATCATGAATATCGGCGGCGCCCGCCCCCATGAGCTGACCAAGGCGACCATGGGCCAGCCCGGTCAGTACAGCGCGATTATCGGCGAGAACGAGGAAGAAGCGCCCTGGCCGCCGTTCCATACCGAGCGGGGTTTCACTCAGGACGAGTCGGCCATCACCCTGTTTGCCGGCGGCGGGCCGCAGCAGATCAGCGACTTTCAGAGCCGGAGCGCCGAACAGCTGATGTATTCGGTCGGCCTGACCATGGGCGGTGGGCTGTGGAATTACAAAAACTACCCGCTGTTTGGCGATACGATTCTGGTCCTGAGCCCGGAGCACGCCCAGGTCATTGCGGCCGACGGCTGGTCGCGCAAAGACGTGCGGCAGTTCCTGTACGAGCAGGTCACGCGCGCCACAGACGACCTCAAACCGGGCGATAAGGGCGGCGAGGGGTTTGGCGCCAGCCTGTTGAAAGCGGCCGAAAAGGGCGGCTTTGTGGTCAACGACCGTGTCCGCAAATTCCGCTCGCCGGACTCGATTCTGGTGGTTGTCTCGGGCGGGACCGCAGGCCGTTTTTCGGTCACCATCCCCGGCTGGGTTGCCGACGACCTGGGCAGCACGCCGGTGAGCAAAAAAATAGCACTCTAGCTTTGTGACAAGGAGGACACACATGGCAGACGACATGCTTGACCCGATTGGTTACAGCGGCAAGGCCGAGAAAGCGCTGGCCCCGCGTCTCTCCAGCCTGCGGGGCGTCACCCTGGCGCTGGTAGACATCGGCTTCCCCAACAGCAACATCTTTCTGGACCGCGTTGAGACGCTGCTCAAGGACCGCTACGGGGTGGCCGAGGTGGTCCGCCACGCCAAACCGTCTCCGACCCGGGTGGTCAATCCCCAGGCGCGCCAGGATATCGTATCCCGCTGTCAGGGGCTCATCGAAGCGGTCAGCTCTTGAGGCTCGTGCATTTCGTGCAGTTCGCACGACGTGGCCTATTTTGAAGAGCAGGGCATTCCGACCGCCAATATTTCCACCACCGAGTTTGTGGCTGCGGCCAAAGTCCAGTGCACAAACCTGGGCGTTCCGTCGTATGAGGTCGTGACGGTCCCGCATCCCATCGTGCCCCTGACCAAGGAAGAAGTCTGGGCTCGTGCCGACGCGGTCATGGATACCGTCGTGGCCCGGCTGATCAGCGAAGACGCGCGCGCCGCAGCCTTATAGACGGCTTCATATACACAGCGGGTACACAGCGGGCGGCAACGCCCGCTTTTTTTGCGCTCCGCGCGACTCAGAAATACCAGATCAGGCCGAGGGAGAAGTCGCTCTCCTCGGCGTCTCAGCCCTGAGCCGGGGTCAGGACCTCCGGGTTGACCGGTGTCGGCGGTGTCTGGCCGGCCAGAAAGGCTACGATATTCTCGGCCGCCAGGCTGGCCATGCGGGTTCGGGTGGCCAGGCTGGCGCTGCCGATATGGGGCACGATCAGACAGTTTGTGAGCGACAGCAGGGGATCGTCCATGGGGATCGGCTCCGGGTCGGTCACGTCGAGCGCGGCCCCGGCAATCTCCCCGTCGCGCAGCGCCTCATACAGGGCGGGCTGATCGACCAGCCCGCCCCGCGCCACATTGATCAGAAACGCGGTCTTCTTCATCAGCCGAAACTGCGGGCCCGACAGCAGGTGGTGGGTGTCCGGGTTGAGCGGGGCATGGACGCTCACAAAGTCGGATTCCCGCAACAGGCTCGGCAGATCGACCCGCACGCAGCCGAGGCGCCCTTCGGCCTCCAGATTCCGGCCCCGGTTGGTGTACACCACCCGCAT
>WTHE01000580.1 GCA_011523315.1 Candidatus Binatota bacterium | reverse complement strand
ACCCTGGTCATCCCCAAAGAGCCGGCCGAAACGCTCGACCAGCTGTCGGACGACGCGGCCGCCGCTCTGGGGCGGGTCTTGCCGCGGCTGAGTCGGGCGGTACTGCGGGCGACCGGAGCGCAGGATTTTAATGTCCTCCAGAACAACGGCGCCGCCGCCCACCAGGCCGTCGGGCACGTACATTTTCACATCATTCCCAAATTCTCTGACGGCGCCGGCCTCGGTATTGACTGGCCGGCCGGCTCCTTGAGTCCCGAGGATGGAGAGCGATTGGCCCAGGCCATCGCGGCTCAGCTCCAGACCTGAGCCGCCCCCTCTCCCAGCCGAGCCGGGAAGCTGCTATGAATCGCGGGACTATGAGCAGAGAGGTGAGCCGTGGCAAGCTCTGAAGCAGTGACAAAAGGTATTCGGGTCCGGGTGACGACCCAGTACGATCCCAGCCGGTCCATGCCGCAATTGAACCGCTGGTTCTTTCTGTACACGGTTCGGATTTCAAACGAGGGCGGCGAAACCGCCCAGCTGCTCACCCGCCACTGGATTATCACCGATGCAACCGGCCACGTCGAAGAAGTCAAAGGCCCGGGAGTGGTCGGCGAGCAGCCCGTCCTCAGTCCCGGCCAGTCGTTTGAGTACACCTCGGGCTGTCCGCTGCCGACGCCCTTTGGCTCGATGCGCGGGACCTACCAAATGGTGACGACCGGCGGGGAGCGCTTTGACGCGGACATTGCCGAGTTCACCCTGAGTGAGCCAACCGCGCTGCAATAAGCCTATGCCTGCCTCCGTCGGTTTCATCGGCCTCGGCCGCATGGGCCTGCCCATGGCCCACAACCTGCTTGCGGCCGGCTATCGCCTGTCGGTCTTCAACCGCACGGCCGCTCGGGCTGACGGCGTATGCGCCCAGGGCGCCACCCGGGCGTCCACGCCGCGGGCTGTGGCCGAGCAGCATGACATTGTCCTCAGCATCGTGGCTGATGACGCCGCGCTGCGGACGATTGCCCTCGGCGCCAGCGGCGTGCTGGCCGGTCTGACGCCGGGCAAGATCCATGTCGATATGAGCACGGTGTCGCCCGATGTCAGCAAAGAGCTTGACCACCGCTACCGGACCAAAGGGACGCATTTTGTGGCCGCGCCCGTTTTCGGTCGGCCCGAAGCTGCGGCTGCGGCCAAGCTGTGGATCTGTCCGGCCGGTCCACCGGAGGCCATCGAGCGCTGTCGTCCCGTGTTTGAAAGCCTGGGCCAGGGGGTGATTGTGGTTGGGACCGAGCCGCATCTGGCCAGCTGTCTGAAGCTGGTCGGCAATTTTTTTGTTGTGGCGGCCATCGAGACCCTGAGCGAGGCGCTGACCCTGGCCGAAAAGTCGGGGCTCACATCTGAGACGGTTCTGGCGCTGGTCAAAGCCCTCCTGCCGGTGCCGCTGTTTGAGGGCTATGGCACACGGATGGCCCGCAATGAGTTTTCGCCGCCCGGTTTTGCCCTGCGTTTGGGCATCAAGGACGTTGATCTGATGCGTCGCCTGGCCGACCAGGTCGAGTCTCCTCTGCCGCTCGCCGATGTGGCCCACCACAATCTGCTGGCCGCTCACGCGCGGGGACGCGGGGATCTGGACTGGGGCGCCCTGATTACGGTGATCCGGGAATTGGCGGGCCTGGAGCCCGGGGATTCCTCCTCGCCCGAGTCCGACTGAATTCCTGCATGACCAGCAACACGAGAAAACGACGCGGCGTGCAGCTGCTGTTCGCCGCGCTCGGCCTGGGGCTGCTCGGCGTTCTGGTCTGGACGGTCGGGCTGTCCGACGTTGCCGCGCACATGGCTCGGCTGGGCTGGTTCGCCCCCATCGTGCTCCTGCCCTACGCCGCCATCGCGGTGTGTGACGCCAAGGGCTGGTCGTGGCTGATTCCCCGCGACAGTGCTGCTCGACCCGTCCCGCTGTGGTATTTCTCGCTGAGCCGGCTGGCCGGCGAGTCGATCAATAATCTCACCCCGACCGCCTCCATTGGCGGTGAAGCCTTCAAGGTCTACCTGCTCCGTCGGCGCGGCATTCGTCCCGAGGTGGGCATGGCCTCGGTGGTGGCCGCCAAAACCGCCCTGACCGTATCGCAGATCATTTTTATTCTTCTCGGCCTGCCGTTTTTTCTGTTTCGGCTTGGCTGGGGGCTGCACAGCTGGTGGGTGATGAGTCTGTTCATGGCCCTGGCCTGCGGCTTTGTCCTGAGCCTGATCCATTGGCAACGGCGCGGTCTGATGGAAAAGCTGGTCCGCAGCCTGGGACGCTGGTTCCCGCGCTGGTCCGCCCCGCAGCGCTGGGAGGCTGGAGCGCGGCGTATCGACGCCCTGCTGCTCCAGCTGTACGACAGCAATCCGCGCGCCTTTCTGGTCTCGACCGTGTATCACCTGCTGGGTTGGTTGCTGGGCGCGGTCGAAATCTGGGTCATCTTCGCTCTGCTCGGCATACCGGTCGGTCTGATCGAGGCGCTGATCATCGAGTCCATGGTCCAACCCCTGACTGCCGCTGCCCTGGTGATTCCCGGCGCGCTGGGCGTCAGAGAGACCGCCGGGGTCTTCTTGAGCCGTCTGCTCGGGATCGATGTCGGGGCCGGACTGGCCCTGATGGTCCTCAAACGGGCGCGGGAGGCGGTCTATAACGGCATCGGCCTGCTCTTTCTGACCCGCGCCGGCTACACCTGGCGGGCTGAGGAACGCTCTCCGGTGCTGCCCGAGATGCTGCCCTAGAGAGCTGGGCCGTTCGCCCCCTATGCCGGTTGTTCGTTCTTTGGTATGTAGGGGCGACCTGGAAAACGTGGCCATACGCCTTGGCAACGATGATTCCAGACCAGATCCTGAGAGGCGTTGAGCACAGCTAAGGAGAAGGGAATGCGCACGTTGTTCTTAAACCCCCCGGCCTACGACAACTTCGACGGTGGGGCGGGGTCTCGCTATCAGGCAACGCGGGAGGTGTGGTCCTTCTGGTATCCAACCTGGCTGTGTTACCCGGCCGGCATGATTCAGGACAGCCGGGTGCTTGATGCGCCGCCCGAGGGGCTCAATCAAGCTCAGAGCGTCGATATTGCCCAAGCCTATGACTTCGTCGTGCTGCATACCAGTACGCCCTCGTTCAAGATGGACGTGCAAACCGCGCAGATGATCAAGGACCGTAATCCGCAGGCGATTATCGCCTTTGTTGGCGGCCACCCCACGGCCATGCCCGAGCAGACCCTGCAGGCCTCCACGGCCATTGATATTGCCGCCCGTAAAGAGTTTGACTGGTCGATGAAAGAAGTCGCCGAGGGCCTCGACTGGGAACGGATCCGTGGCATCAGCTATCGGAAGAATGGGCAGATTGTGCACAATCTCGACCGGACGCCGATGACCGACGAGGAGTTGGACCGCCTGCCCTTCGTCACCTCCATCTATGCCCGCGATCTGGACTTCCGAAAATACAACAGCCCCTACTGTCAGTACCCGTATGTGTCGTTGTACACCGGCCGCGGCTGCCCGGCGCGGTGTACCTTTTGTCTGTGGCCCCAAGTCACCACCGGACACTCGTACCGGACCCGCTCGGTCGACAATGTGATCGCCGAAGTCCAGGAGATGACCCGTCTGTTTCCGGGTATGAAAGAGATTTTCTTTGACGATGACACCTTTACGGCCGACCCCAAGCGAGCCCGGGAGATCGCCCGGCGCCTCAAACCGCTGGGCCTGTGCTGGTCAACCAACTCGCGGGCCAATGTTGACTACGAAACGCTCAAGATCATGAAGGACGGCGGCCTGCGCCTGTTTGTGATCGGCTATGAGTCCGGCAACGCCCAGATTCTGAAAAACATCAGAAAAGGCGTAGCGCTCGAAACCGCGCGACGGTTTACCAAAGACTGTCACACCCTCGGCATTCTGATTCACGGCACGTTCATCCTGGGTCTGCCCGGCGAAACACGCGAGACCATGCGCGAGACCATGCGTTTTGCGCGGGAAATGAACCCCGAGACCATACAGGTGTCGCTGGCCTCGCCGTATCCCGGGACCGCCTTCTACGATCATGCCGTGGAGCACGGCCTGATCAAGCCGGAAGACATGGTCGACGAGACGGGCTATCAGAAATGTGTGATTAATTATCCCCACCTGTCGAGCGAGGAGATCTTCTCGACAGTCGAGCGCTTCTATACCTCGTACTATCTGCGTCCCCGCTACATCCTGAAAGCGGTCAAGAAGATGGCCGCCGATTCCGAGGAACGCAAACGGATGTGGCAGGAGGGCAAGGATTTCTTCCGGACCATGCGCACCCGGCGTCAGATGACCGGCAAGAGCGCCTCATCAGCCGCCTAGAACGTCCTGGCAGGAGGGGCTGAGATTCTCTCCTCCGCTCTGCCCACCCCATGGTCACGACACTCCTCGCCGTCCTGTCCTGTATCGCGCTGGCGTATTACCTCTTGTCCGTGTATGCCGCCTGGCGGCTGTTCCGGCCGTCCCCGGTCGGCCCGGCCACCTGTCCGGCGGTCTCCATCTTGAAACCCCTCAAGGGCGCCACGCCCGACTTGTACGAGCATTTGGCCAGCTTCTGTCGGATCGAGTATCCGGTGTTTCAGCTCCTGTTCGGGGTGCGCGATCCGCGCGATCCGGCGATTGCGGTCGTCCGGCGCTTGCAGCGCGACTTCCCCGAATGTGATATCGGGCTGGTCGTCAATCCCGAGGTCATCGGCAGCAACTACAAGGTCAGTACCCTGCACGCTCTGTCACAGCGGGCCACATACGATATTTTCGTGGTCAGCGACAGCGATGTGCGGGTCGCCCCGGACTATCTGCGGCGTATCATTCCGCCCCTGGATGGCCCCCAGGTCGGGGTCGTGACCTGCCCGTACCGCAGCGCCACCCGACAGCCCCTGCCGGCGTTGCTCGAATCGGTGCTGATCAATACTGCCTTCATGCCGTCCGTGCTGCTGGCCAGTCAGGTCGAGAAGACGGCCTACGCTTTTGGCGCGACGATGGCGGTAACGCGTCCGTGCATCGAGGCGATCGGCGGCTTTGCGGCCCTGGCCGACTATCTGGCCGACGATTACTATCTGGGCAACTTTGCCGCCCGCGCCGGCTATCAGGTGCGCATCCTGCCCTATGTGGTCGAAACCTATCCCGATGTGGACAGCCTGCGTGGGCTGTTCCACCACCAGTTGCGCTGGGCGCGCACCCAACGCCTGTGCCGGCCGGTCGGCTATGCGGGCATGGGAGTGACCTACGGCACGGTCTGGGCCGGGCTGGGTCTGGTGTCGGGCTGGGCCACGCCGCTGGCCGTCCTGGCCGTCCTGACCCTGGTTGTCCGGTGTGTGTCGGCCACGCTGCTGGGACGCTGTTTTCTGGGCGTCAAGCTGACCCTGGCGACGTTCGGATTTGTTCTGATCACCGACCTGTTGTCGTTCGGCATCTGGGTCTGGAGTCTGGGCGGTACGACCGTTCGCTGGGGTGAGCATACCTTTCGGGTGCGCCGGGACGGTACGATGGTGCTCCTTGACGCCGAAGATGTGGTTCCCGATGTCTCACACAGCGAGACCTTGTAGCGAACCAGGGGGCGAGGCTCAGGCCGGCGACGCCTGGAAAGAGGAAGCGTGCCCGATGAGCACGATGGTTCATCATTTGTGACGGTCGGTCTCTTTGAACTTCTTGCCGTTGACCTTGCCTTTGTATCGGACCGTACCACCAGGGAACACCTCAATTGTCCCCTTATGGCGGTTGCCAAGGCTGTCTTTGTATTTGTACGTCTGCCAGCGGTAATCCCCCACGCGGTAGCTGTTCGTCCGCGCTTTGTATGTGTAGTCGGGCAATGGCGGACTGAGATGCGGACTGCGGCTGCGGTATTTGCCCTTGGTGACGGTCGTCCCGCTGGGCAGGACCCGTGTCTTGCTCTTATAGCGGTTGCCGAGGCTGTCTTTGTATTTGTAGGTGTGACGGCTGTAATCCCCCACGCTGTAGCTCTTACTCTGTGATTTGTACGTGTAGCCCGGCAACGATGGGCTTGTGTACGACGGGCTCCGGTAGGAACTGGAATACGGACTCGCATACGATGGGCTACTGCGGGGACTGAAAGACGGTCGGCTGTATGGGTCAGCGAACACCGACTCGGGTACGGTCGGAACGAGCGCAAATGCAGCGACAAGAAGTGTCCGCGTCACAAATTTCATACTGGCCGGTATGATGTTCATCGCGTTCTGCCCCCTTCTCTCCGTAGGGCGGATGAGCAAAATCCAGGCTTACTTTTGCGGTGCCGTCCGCTCAATCAGCGTCCGCATGGCTTCTCCTTGTTGTTTCAAGGCTTCTCCCTGCTGCTGCAAGACCAGCATCGTCTCTTCATGCCGCGCTTCGGCTTGCGCCTCTTGGCGTTCTCTGCGCTGATTGCTCGCATCCATCTTGTTGATGCCCCAGGCGATGAGACCACATTGCGCCAGTCCCACCAGGAGCGCGGCGCCTGCTTGGACATAGGCCGCTATCAGCCCTTCTCGCTGGAGGGCCAGCGTCGCCTCCTGGATAGCGAGACTGGCCGTTTCATACTCGCCCATACGCACCTCCGGTAATGGTTCAATAGTAAATTTTCTTTTTAACGGTTGAACTCCAACGCTTCTTGTAGCGTTATCTTGAGCGTATTGGGCAATGCCTTTTTCGTCCGCTCTTGGCGATTGACGCCTGGAAGCTCTTCAATCCAGCCGATCCACCACGGGCCGGACTGTTCGATTACTGCGGTGTACGTTTTTCACTTGGATTACTCTTGCCAAAAATCAGGATAGAAGGTTTCGAGATTCCACCCATCCGCGAGTCTCTTAAGGTGCTCCAATCCATCGTCTTCTAGCGAGACGCCTACAAGAGCGAAATAACGGTTCTGTGAAATATCTAGGATTTTTCCACTATACCGCGACCATGTCGGATCAAAATGTACATCCCCTCTTCTAACCCATACATGTATTCTAGGCCGGTTGTCAGACGAATCATCTTCTGGACCTCGCACCCATTTGGGGAATAGGGGAAAAGCAAAGCCGCCGACTATATGCCAATCTGATTCGCCACGAGCATTCATACCTTCTACAATCCGCCGACTATTGGCCTCGCACATGGAGGCACACATTGGTTTTTCCTTCCATGTATCGCCAACCTCGAAGACTTCGGGTGGTGGAATCTTCATGCAGACAGATACGAGTCTTCCGGCATTTACGCAATCTTCAATTGACCCCATCACAGGCTATCCTCCAATTTGGATGTTAACCAACTCTCGAACTTCGTTTATCGTTCAGCACTTGATTGTCCACTGCAAGCCACATAATTGCTCAGCCACAGGTTAGATTAGCAAAACGCAATCTGACACCTTTCGTATACCGCGGTGCTCCTGTAGACACCGCCGTGAACAACTCTCAGTCATATTTTAGGTCGTTCAGCCGCCAATAGGCGTCCGTGCCTTCCAGTTTCTTGTTCTCCTGCATCAAGTCAAAAGCGGTCTCGCCGTCATTGGTCTTAGCCTTGGGGTCAGCTCCCGCATCCAGCAACGTCGTTATCACTTTCGGGGCTTTACTGAACCTCACCGCCTTATGCAGTGGGGTCCAGCCGTCCTTGTCCTGCGCTTCGATGTTCGCCCCCGCATCCACCAATGCCTTCACCACGGCTGGATTTTCATTTCGTGTCGCCTCATGCAGCGGAGTCTCGCCC